>CAZYOX010000077.1:0-13640 GCA_964649285.1 uncultured Bryobacterales bacterium
CGGCCGGCGATGATCAGCACCGGGCCTTCGAGGCCTAGCGTGGACATTTCGGCGCCAAGCGAGCGAGTCGCATCGCGCCCTTGGGTATAGCGTGTCGGCGAAGAAAAAACGGAGAGCACTGGGCCATTCTAAGGGATTTCAGGATACTGGGCTCTCGACCGCGGCGCCTCCAATTTGCATTTTTTCCGCAACACTTTGGCGCTGTCGCCAATCACAGCAAGGGGGGATGCATAGACGCGATAAGTTTCTTCTGACCGCCCTTGCCAGCATTGGCGACGGCGTCATCATTACCGACGTGCAAGGAAGGGTCACTTTCCTTAACGCCGTAGCCGAAGAGTTAACAGGTTGGAGCGTAAGCGAGGCCTCCGGCCTGCCGCTTGAAGGCGTGTTCCGGATCGTCAACGATATTACGCGTCAAACCGTTGAGAACCCCGTAGCCAGGGCGCTGCGCGAAGGCGGTATCGTCGGCCTTGCGAACCACAGCATTCTCGTCGCCAAGAATGGAGCCGAGCGCCCGATCGATGACAGCGCAGCCCCGGTTCGCGACGAACGCCAACAGATTGTCGGTTGCGTCCTCATCTTTCGCGATATCACCGCGCAACGCAAGGCTGAAAGGGCCCGCGCCCTGCTTGCCGCAATCGTTTCGGATTCCGACGACGCTATCGTGAGCAAGACCTTGGACGGCTCCATCGTGTCATGGAACGGCGGCGCCGAAAGGCTCTACGGATACACCGCCGCCGAGGCCATGGGTCAGCCGATTGATCTGATTGTCCCGCCGGAATTGCGCGATGAGGAACGCACGATTCTGGAACAGTTGCGCAACGGGCAGCGTATCGACCACTACGAAACGACCCGCATCGCAAGTGACGGAAGCTGCATCAACGTTTCCCTTACCATTTCGCCGCTCCGAGACGAGCATGGCCGCATCGTCGGCGCATCCAAGGTCGCTCGCGATATTACCGATCGAAAACGGGCCGAAGAGCGGCTGCGCGAAGACGATCGCCGCAAGGATGAATTCATCGCAATTCTGGCGCACGAGCTGCGCAATCCCCTAGCGGCGATCTGCACGGGCATCGAGGCCATGAATCTTGCAAGCGGCCCCGCGCAGCTTGGCCGGATCCGGGCAATGATGGAGCGCCAGTCCCGCCAGCTATCCGCGCTCGTCGACGACTTGCTGGAAATATCGCGCGTGACCCGCGGCAAGCTGGTCCTGCACAAGACTCGCGTCACGCTCGCCGACATTATCGAGAGCGCCATCGAAACCGCAAAACCCGCGATTGATGATGAGCAGCATCAGCTGAGCGTGGAAGTTCCAGATGAGAAGCTGGAAATGGACGGCGATCCGCACCGGCTCTCGCAGGTCCTCTCCAACCTACTCGGCAATGCCGCCAAATTTACCCCGCGCGGAGGTCTTATTCGGCTCACGCTCGAAAGGCATGGAGACGAGGCTCTGATCGCGGTGCGAGATTCGGGCATCGGAATCCCTGCTGGGATACAGAACCAGATATTCGATATGTTCGCGCAGGGCGGCCATCCGTTGGACCGGGGTGCGCCGGGCCTCGGCGTGGGCCTTACGGTTGCAAGGACGCTCGTGGAAATGCACGGCGGTACGATCGGCGTGCATAGCGAGGGCGCGGGCAAGGGCAGTGAATTCCTCGTCCGGCTGCCGCTCGCCCTCGAACCTACGGATGACGCAGCGCCGGCCATTGCATCACGCGCCGACCCTGCTGTCACGGGCGCGCAACGCGTGCTGATCGTCGATGACAATGACGATGCTGCGCAAATGCTGCGCCTGCTCGTGGAAGATTTCGGCAGTGAGGCGCGCACGGCATCGGACGGCGAACAGGCGATCGCGGTTGCGGCCGAGTTTCTCCCTGAAATCGTGTTCCTCGATCTCGGCATGCCCCGGATGAACGGCTACGACGCCGCGCGACAGATCCGCCACAAGAGTTGGGGGAGAGACATGATGCTGGTAGCGCTTACCGGCTGGGGGCAGGAGAAAGACCGCCAGCGCATCATGCAGGCAGGGTTCGACCGCCATCTCGTTAAACCTGCAAAGCCTGAGCAGCTCCGTGAACTGCTCGCTGGCCAACCAAGGCGAAACGCCCAGGAAACGGCTGACTGGAAAACCGGAAAAGCTAGGAACGGGCCAGAGGTTTGAGTGGGCAACACATAGATTCGTCACGCTAGAATCTCAGTGAAGCTCGCCGACACGCGGGTTCTCAACCACGGCGCCTCAGCCAACGGCCACAGGCGACGCCTTACTCCGGGCTAGTCCTGTGCCGTCGCGGATTCGAGACGCGCAGACCGCACGCCTATGCCCAACATTCGGGGAGGGGCGTTCGGGAGAGACTCCAAAGGAACATCGCGGTCGATGTCGAATTGGATGCTCATTTGCTCGCCGCCGCCCCACATCTCAGGCAGTATCCTTGCACGCAGGGTCACCTCCGTTTGCGGGTACTTAATTTCCCAGTTTCCTATCGGGTGGCTGTTGGCCGCCATGGATACCCTAAGTACGGGCGTTTCAGGCGTTACGTAACTCGTCGCATCGAAGATGAGGTTGACGGGCTTTGGCGGCGCCGCGGCGCTCAAAAAAGATAGCGATGCGGATGGGCCGTCCGACCACACTCCCCAAGGTTCCAAAGACGACCAACCCCAATCGAGAAAGTTCGCTTGTTCGGGAAAACTCGCATTGAACAGCACGGTCTCGTCGGTTGGAAGAACGGGGGCGCGAAGCCTCATCCACGAGGCCGGCCGCCAAGCCGGGCCGTCAATTTGGAACTCCGTCACGGGTTGGATGCGGTCACTTGCCCAATACTCGTTTTTCCATATGTAGTAGAAGAACGAACGCAGTCGTGACTCCGGCAATTCATCGAGGGGAACGCCATCCAGACTCTGGCAATCGCTTGTCTCCTTGCAGACAGTCGCGGCAAGGTCGCGAATTTCGGCAGGCTCATCTGAGGTTCGCATCGGTCCTTGGGCAGATATGGGCTTTACGAGGAGCAGCGGCATCGCGGCGCCTCCGATTTTGTGCGCCTTGGGCTCTGGCACGAGGCCTGCGCCGTGGTCGGCTATGATCCCGATGAAGGACAAGTCATAGACGCCGATCGACTTTAACTGAGCCAACAAATGACGAATGGTATCGATCGAGCACGTAGCCGGCAGACTGAAGTTTGCGCGCGTCGATCGTAAGGGTTCCGGTAGAGGCGCGCATGCATCGCTCATCTCGATCGGAGGATGTGTCGTCATCAGGTGGATAAACTTCACTGTGGGCGAGGCGTCGGCAACATGTATGTTGCCGCTAAATCTCTTCAAGAATCGTTGGTGGCGGATCGGGCGAGTCTCCGTCTGTGCATCTTCGGATAAGCGTCTAGCGCGCCATACGCCTTTATTAAAGACCCAGCCCTTGAGAGGCGCAGGGGCCACACGCAGTAACGACACATCGAGCAAACTCAGGTAGGAAAAGAGGCGTTGTCCAGCTCGGTCGCTCACCTGGCGGTCTTCAAGGCACTGCGCGCCGTTTGGGCACGCCACTATCGTGTTCACTACAGATGCCTGATAGCCTGACTGGGCGAGACTGGCAACAAAGGATCCGGAATGGACCTGTTCTTCATAAACTTCCTTGAGCGAGCGCTCGGGATCAAATCTGACGCCAGAGTGGATGGGAGGCATGCTCGCATACGTCGTCGGGGCAGAGCCAGTCGTATTGCGATAGAAGGTGAAGCCGTCTAGGTCCTCGCGAATGCTCGGATCCTTCTTGAGATAGTCCTCGAATAGGCTCGATTGGAAAGTGTCTAGAACAATAACCAGTACATTCTTCTGATCGGAGAAGCGAAACAAATTGGCCACAGCCGCGGGATCGGCCTGCGGCGTACCTGGGCGCCCTCGAGGCGATGCCGTCGCCATTTGGAAGAGGCTCCCGCCGAGTTGGGCCAGCGTCAAGCACGCGACGGCAATAAGAGCTCTTCGCGGAACGCGATAGGCCGCCAGCCCGCTTAGCGATGCAGCGGCCAGCAAGGCCACGACGCTAAGAATCGCTTGGCTTGTCGGAATGTTAACTTGCGTTCGACCATCCAACACGCCGATATCAAACACCAGAAAACTTGCTGAGACCCAAACGGAGACGGCGAGCGCAAACCATGCGGCGGCGATGATCCGCAATAGAGTCGTGTTGCGCGTCGCCAAGGGAAGGGAGAGCAGCAGCGCCGCAAATGCGGCCCACGGCAGCCCGACCGCGAGAAGAGTTGCCAGCGGGAATGCGAAATCAATTTGATTGGCGCTGTAGATCCCTGCGGGAATGTAAATTGCAACGGACGCGATTGCAAATGCAATCGAGAGCACGCCGAGGATACGTAGCGCAGCAGCTTCGGAAATCTTCATCGGTTGGACTCGTACCAAAACAGGAAGCGTTCGGAATCCGTAATGCGATGCCGCTTTACGATCTCGGCACGGTCTGTGAGGCACGCGGCGAAGGCCTCGACGGTGTAGTTGGGGAAGATGTCCTCGCGAAGCGACAGCATGCGACGAACTTGAGGGTCTTCCTTACCCACAAATTCCACCACACCTCGGGGAGACAGACTGATCAGCCAGTCGAGTAGTTGGGGTAGAGGCACGTTCTTGCCGATGGCGAGGTGATGCTCAAATGCCATGGCGATCAACGCGTCCGCGTTGGATCGAGCGCGAAGACTCTGCCGTTCGCGCTCATTCCAGCCCTGACTTGGACTGGGATTGGCTGCATCGAGAAACAGCGGCAGGAAGCTTGCTTCAGAGCGTTCAGCGCGATCGACCGCTGTGGCGAGAGCGCCTTGATCGAAATCAAACCCCACAACCGTGGAAGCTCCCGCGTCCAGGGCCGCGATGGAAAACTCGCCCGCGTTGCAGCCCAAGTCCCAAAGCATCTTTGGCTGTGCTGCGGTAACGAAAGAGCGGACGAACTCGAGTCTCTCGGCCTGCTGGCTCTCGTTGTATGTCCGGCTCGATTCGTAGTCGCTCCAGGTTGTCACGGCGATGCCGGCCGGCTTGAGTCCCGCGATCCAAGAACGTAGCTGCTGTAATAGCCCGACGAGAGCGAATCGAGAGAGAGGACGACGGCTCTTCGCGGTCGCGGCATTACCCGCGGCAGCGGACTTCTGCAGCCGATTTGGCAGAAAGATGTGCGTGAGGAACTTCCAATTTAACCGCGTGCTCCATGGCAACAACTGTGCCAGGTGGGCTACCGGCAGCCCTTCGAGAGCGCCGCGATACCACGATTGGTAGGGGACGCCAGTCGTCGCTTGGAGCAGCAACGGGTTCAGGAACTGTTCACAAAATTGACGGTGGCCGAGCCAATAGTCCCCTTCTTGGTACCGAACGAAGGAAGAGATGTCGATGAAGACGGGCTTAACGCCCACGAATTGCACGTTGTAAGCGGTCGCGTCAGAAAGGGTTAATCCAGCGTCGAGCGCTTCGAGATGAATGTCCAGGTGAAGCAACGCTGCGCGTTGCAGCGATCGGAAAGGCCATTCGTACGGGTAAGAGATGAAAGGGATTCTCGGATGCTCGACGACAACGTCTGACTCGGCAAGACAAGCGCCTTCGAGTTCCAAGCGAGACGCGTCGAGCTCGACGCTTCGCACGATCCAACCTCGACCGGCCAGGCGATCAAGGAACCCCGAATCTCGAGCGAAGCGATAGTCCTCCGCAGCCTTCCCGGAGATGACCCGGAGGATGCGATCCTCCAACAAATAGACGCGGCCGGTCGGATCTCGAAACGAGGCCGGGTGGGGCGTGGCCTGTTGCGCCCCAAGGGTCATCGCTTGCGCGAAGAGTCGCCGGAACGCGAGAAGAATCCAAGAATCTTTCGCCAACCGGCAGCACCGAGAGCTAGCCCGCCGGCGACAAATCCCAGAATCGCCTGCAGTGCAAGGCTTCCGGAACCGGGGTCAATATAGGCCAGCAGGGTGTGGAAGGAAAGGATGTTTAGCATCGCAACCAACACAGAGAAATGTGCGATTAGGATAACTCCCTGAAGCTTCGACCCTTCGGTCGAATATTCTGCCCAAGATTAACACAGCTGTAACAGAAACGTAGAGAGAAACTGTCTCCGTGAGCGCAGCAGTGACTCGCCTCGTTGCGAGGGCTTGGATCGTTTAGGCGAGGATTGGCCCTAAGTGGTTTGACGTTTGATGTAGTCCTTCAGAAGGCCAACGCCAAAGGGCCCCTCAGATGAGGAGCCCTTTGGACGAAGGTTGGATTCCCTACCAAGCGGGGAACCGGAGATGTCTTTGGGTCGACCCTAGTGTCTGTTTCGCACTTACGCTGCGGCTCGTTTGGCCTTGACCGCGCGCCCGAGACCCTGCTCCCCCTGCAGAGGGGCTCCCGGCCGTGCCTCGCCTAGCCGGGAATCTTCTGTTCTTAGGTGTAACACCCGGTGTCAATAGTTTTGAGGCAGATAGAGACGTAAGTTGTTGTGACCAAATAAAAACAAATTATGAAAAAGTTCTGGTCTTCGTGTAACCGTGGTCCGAATTAGGACCGGATAAGCTCGCTCGCGACCTTTGTCACTCATCCAAGAACTTGCGCATGACGTTCGCCAGAGCGTGCTCGTCTTTGAGACGGCACTCCCAGAGCGTCATCACGCGCCAACCTAGGCGGCGGAGTTGGCGTTGATTGCGCCGGTCGCGTTGGATGTTGCGGCTGATCTTGGTTTCCCAGTAGAGACGGTTCGATGTGGGCAGCGCCGAGCGCGGGCAGGCCTTGTGGCCATGCCAGAAGCAGCCATGCACAAAGATCACCAGGCCGTAGCGCGGCATGACGATGTCGGGCTTGCCGGGCAGGTCGGACCGGTGAAGCCGGAAGCGGAACCCGGCGCGATGCAGCCAACGCCGCACCAAGAGTTCCGGCTTGGTGTCGCGTCCGCGGACTTGCCGCATCACCCGGGAGCGGGTCTCTTTATCGAATACGTCCGCCAAGCCGCCAGCTTAGCGGGCCTTGGACTACTCGTCCAGAACGAAGGTCACTTTTAGAATGACGCGGTACTCGGCAGCCTTACCATCTTTGATCGAAACTTTCTGGCTCTGTACCCAAGCCTCGGTGACGTTGTGCAAGGTCTTCGAAGCTCGAGCAATTCCGACAGCGACGGCATCCTCGAAGCTCTTGGGTGACGACGCGATGATTTCCGTAACGCGGGCAACGGACATGGTTTCTCCTCGCCTCTTTGGCCTTTGTAGAGTAGCGCAAAGCAGAGATAGTTTCGAGGGCGATCGAACGCGAAGCGTCCCGGGGCTATACTGATACGGCTATGGCTAAACACAACGGCTCCGAATTCGCCTGGTTTCTCGCAGGCGTCACGCTAGGGCTCGCCGGCGCCCTGCTCACCGCGCCGCGGAGCGGCGAAGAGACGCGCCAGCAACTGCGCGAACAGGCCAAGCGCGGCAGGGAACGCATCCGGGAAGCGCGGCACTACGCATCGGAACGCGGTCGTGAGCTGATGGACGAGGCTGCCGAATCGGGACGTCGAGTCTTCGAGCGGGGGCAAGAGCTCTACAAGAAAGGCCGCAATCTAGCCGAAGAGACCGCCGCCGACCTAGCCGACGCGCCAACGCCGAAGCCCTTGGCTGACGCCAGTGACACCGCTCCCGGGGCGTAATGTCTAAGAACCGTCGCCCAACATCCGATAAGTCCGGCAGCGGGCTTCGGCCGCTGATGGCTATGCCTTTGAAGATCGCTAATAAGCCGGAATCCGGCAGCTTAGTTCCCTCCGACTCCTGGCTGGCCAGCCTTGCCAAACTAGCGGCTCGGCTATCCGCACCGCCGACGCAGAACCACGAGAACCAGCCCTAGGAACGTCGCGGTAGAATGAGGCGCAGATGCGCTTCCTGACGCGATGGGTGTGCCTAGCGGCGCTCGCCGCGCTGGCCCTTTCGGCTGCTCCCCTGAAGCTTTATCTCAAGAGCGGTACTGACATGCTGGTGCGCGAATATGAGGTCAAGGAAGACCGCGTACGCTACTACAGCGTGGACCGCGGCCAGTGGGAAGAGATCCCCACGCGGCTGGTCGACTTGGAGAAAACCGAAGCCGAAGCGGATCGCCAGACAAGACGTTTGGAGTCAATGCGCGCCGAGTCCGCCGCGGAACGAGCCGCCGAGCGCAAGGCCCGTACGGAACTCCACAGCGTGCCGATTGACGATGGTCTCTATTGGTTCAAGAACGACCAAGCGACTGCCGTCCCCCAGAATGAGGTGATCGAAGAGCAAAGCGGCAAGCGCAAGATCCTGCGGGCGCTTGCGCCTATGCCGATCGTTGCCGGTAAACGGAAAATGCTGGTGGAAGGCCAATCCTCTGAGTTCGCGGTCGATGAAGCAACGCCGATCTTCTTTATTCGCGACACAGGCATCGTCTACTTCGGCATCGTCAAGGTCGGCGTGGAGAAGGATCAGCGGCTGGTACAAACCATCCAAAACGTTCCCCCTGACGACTCGCTGTTTGAACAGCAGGAAGAAGTCGAAGTCTTCCGGCAGCAATTGGCGTCGGGCGTCTACCGCGTTTGGCCGACGCAACCTTTGCCGGCGGGCGAGTACGCGTTCATCGATTACACGCCGGGCGAAGGCGACCTCAGAGTATGGAGTTTTTCCGTGAAACCGGCGGACGGCAATTAGTCTGATACGCTGGGGTACTTTCCATGCTGCTTCCGGAACCTTTTCTCCAATACGTTGCGCACTACCTCGTTAAGCGGCTCTCGCAAGGCCATTGCGAGGTCAAAGACCCCAAGGCAGCCGAGCAAGCCTTTACGCAGATTCTGGCGGCTGATTTGCGGATTGAAGACGAAATCAACGCGGAAGCGCGGGAACTGCTTAACCAGTACTCGGACTACATGCGCACGAACGAGATCCCGTTCCATGAGATGTACAACCGGGTAAAGAAGAAGATTTTGGCCGAGCGCAAGTACATTTCGGCGGCGACGAACGAGTCGCCCGACACACGCAAGAGCAAGGTCGCGCGCGACAAAATCACTGATCTTTCGCACCAACTCGCTGCCCAACTGCCGCGCATCCCAGGTCTGCGAGTGCTCAAGGGTTGGAATAACGCTCGACTGGAGATCACGAAAGACCTGACCGACGTATTCGGCGTTGAGGAGCAGATCGATAAGAAGGCGCGGGCGATGATCTCGAAACAACAGCGCAATATTGTCGAAGGCGGCCAAGAGTGGAACGTGCTGCACCGACGTTACTACGAACAAGAGATGCAGCGGTTAGGCGTCAACCTGTCGCCCGCCGAGCAGGCCAAGTCCTAGACCAGAATCGACCATGAAGAACCCCTTGCTCAAACGATTCCCCGGCGTTATCGGCTTCCCTGTTACGCCCTTCGACGACGAAGATCAACTTGACGAATCGGCCTTCCGGGCGAATCTCGACTTCATGGCCGGGCATGAGTTCGCGGCGCTATGCTGCTGCGGCTCGAATGGCGAGATGCCGTCGTTGACGATTGACGAGTACCGTCGGGTCGCCGCCATCAGCGCCGAGGCGGTAAGGGGCAAGATGGGGCTCATTCTGGGCGTTGGCCAGACCTTGCACACGGCCCAGGCGATGGCGCGGGCGGCGCGACAGGCCGGCGCGGATGGTATCTTGCTCGTCGCTCCCTATTCCAACGATTTGAGCGACGAAGGCTTGGCTGACTACTACCGGCGGGTGGCCGGCGCGGCTGAGATTCCGGTGGCCCTTTACCAGACGAAATGGAGCGGCGTGATCTCGCTCAAGCTCTTCGACTTGCTGAGCGACGTCGAGAATATCTCGATGGTGAAGGATGAGAACGGCAGCATCTCGCACTACGTGAACGTCCGCGAACGCTTCGGCGATCGTTACTACTGGATCAACGGCATGGCCGAGCCGCTCGTGCCTGCGTACTGGAATTTTGGCGTGCACACCTTTACTTCGGGCCTGGCATGCTTCATGCCCGAACAAACGATTGAGATTGGACGTCACGCGCGCAGCGGCAACTTTGCGGCGGTGAGCAAGATGCTCGACGAGATCGTTGCGCCGTTGTACCAGATACGCAATCGGCGTCCGGGGTACAAGTGCTCGATGATCAAGACGGCCATGACGCTTTGCGGCCTTAAGGGCGGAAGGGTGCGTGCGCCGTTGATCGAGATGTTGCCGGAAGACCGGAGCGATCTGGAGACTCTGCTCGAAAAGATCGGGCTGCTCAAGGCGGCGGCCGCGTAATGATCCGCTTGGTTCAGCAACTGCTGCTTGCAATGGCGATCGCGGCCGTCGGCTGCGGACCGCAGCTGCAAACCGACGTCTCGCGGATGCCGGTGGACGACCAGGGCCGTCAGCCGCTGCGCATTGGTCAGGTCGTCAAGAAGCGGCAGATCGCCCCGGTGATGTCTGTGGCGCACGCCGATTGGCTGACGCGCCCCGACAGGGACGCCGAAGAGCAGCCGGACAGAGTTATTAGAGAGTTGGGAATTAAGGCGGGACAGACTGTCGCGGACTTGGGCGCGGGCGTAGGCTACTTCACTTGGCGCCTGGCCGGCGCCGTAGGAGAGACGGGGAAGGTTATCGCCGTCGACATCCAGCCGGGAATGCTTGAGAAGCTCAAGCAGAACTTGGCCGAGCGTGATATCCACAACGTCGAGACCGTGCTGGGGGCCGAAGACGACCCGCGCCTGCCGCCTGGGCAGGTCGATCTGGTGCTGCTTGTGGACGTCTATCACGAGTTGCAGCAGCCTGAATTAACGATGGAGCGCGTGCGGCAATCGCTCAAGCCCGGCGGAAGGCTCGTACTGATCGAATACCGCAAAGAGGACCCTTCGATTCCGATCCAACCATTGCACAAGATGACTGTCCGCGAAGTGCGCGACGAGTTGGAGCCGATGGGTTTTCGATTCGTGGAGCTGAAGAGCTTTTTGCCGACGCAGCACATCATCATCTTTCAGGCGTCGCGTTAACGCCCGTGAGGAATCCAGCCGACATCAAGCTGCCCGTGGAGGGGAACCCGGACAGCAGCGTTCGTGTGATCGTTTTTGAGGATCTGCAATGCAAAGACTCGGCTGCGTGGCGGCGTATGCTCGACGCGGTGCTGCTGCCTCGGTTCTCCGAGACGGTGGCCTTCGTCACGCACGATTTCCCGCTGGCGAAGCACGCCTGGGCAATGCCCGCGGCGCTCGTGTCGCGGCGGATGGCGCTGGTCAGCCCAGAGCGGTGTCTAGATTTTCGGCGCTACTGCTATGAGCACCTCGCTCAGATCACAGCAGAAAGCTTCCCGGAGAGGATCGTCGATTATGCGGAGCAGGCTGCCATGGACTCCGAGGACGTCTCCATCTCGGTGAGGAATCCCGACTTCGCCCAGGCTGTCGGGTTAGACATCGCCGAAGGCCGCCGGCTGCATGTGGAGCGCACGCCGACAGTGATCATTGGCCAGGAGCGCTTCATTGACGTATTCGGCGTGAGCGAGGTGATTGCGGCCATCGATAAGGCTCTGCGAAGCTAGGCTGCCATGGCGACTTCGCGTCCTATTGCGCTCATTACCGGCGGCAGCCGCGGCATCGGGCGGGCTATCGCCGAAGAACTTGCCGCCGACCATCAGGTGTTGGCGACCTACGTCCGTGACCAGGCCGCGGCGGAATCGTTGGCGCAGGCGACGGGCGTCGAAATTGTGCAGGCGGATGTTGGATCGGCCGCCGACCGCGAGAGGCTGGTCGCAACGTGTCTCGATCGGTTTGGACGCATCGACTTGCTGGTGAACAACGCGGGTATTGCACCGAAAGAGCGGCTGGATCTGTTGGAGGCGACCGAAGAGAGCTTCGACTCGCTGATCGCGACGAATCTGAAGGGGCCTTACTTTCTGACGCAGCTTGTGTCGCGGCAGATGGTGCAGCAGGGTTCGGGAAGGATCGCGTTTATTACTTCCATCTCGTCGTATACCTCGTCGACGAATCGCGGCGAGTACTGCGTTTCCAAGGCCGGCCTGAGCATGACGGTGAAGCTCTACGCCGACCGTTTGGCGTCGGACGGAATTGGCGTTTTCGAAATACGCCCTGGGGTGATTGAGACCGACATGATCGCCAAAGTGCGCGACAAGTATGTTGGACTGGCGCAGCAGGGGTTGCTGCCGCAAGGTAGGTTGGGCCAACCGCAGGATGTGGCCAAGGCCGTGCGAGCGATCGCGAATGGGTTGCTGGATTATTCGACGGGCCAGGTGCTGGATGTGGATGGAGGGTTTCATATCCGGCGGTTGTAGGAGTCGAGACGTTGTTGTTTGGCGCCCCGGCGGGCGCGGGGTTATGCGGATGGGGGAAGAGGTTGCGCGGGTTGGTTCAGGCACCCGCTTCGCTGCACCCGGGGCTAATATTTACTCCGCCCCTCCGGGGCTGAAGAGGGAACTATTGGACTGAAGAGTCGAGCGGGATTTCGAAGTAGAAGAGGTCTTGGCTGGTGGTCATGTTGGTGAGCCCGGCGACGTAGATGGCGCCGGCGAGCGGATCATTTCCCATTCCGATGTCGAAGTAGAAGAAGCCGCCCACGGTTTGGCCCGGCAGAACGACAGGAACGGAGAACTCGCGGTCTGAGAACTCTTGGCGGGCGAGCGGACCTTTCTTGACCCTGGTTCCCATCGTGCCGATGCCGGGGATACGGCGCTGCCTCGGCTCGTGGCCCTTGGGATTGAAGAAGGACAGGTCTTCGGCGGTGATCGACTCAATGCCTTCGCGGCTTCTGGGCGGCACGTAACGGGCTTGTATCTTGTCGAGCTTGATCGGCGCGTCGCCGCCGTTGGTGATGACCACAAGCACAGGCAGAATGCCGTACTTGTAAGGTTCGCCTTTGCCGAAGGCCTCTTTGGCCAACGCCTCGGTGTGATAAGGCTTGACAGCCAGGACGACTCCCGCCTGGTCCTGCTTGGCGGCATACGTGCCGGCAGGATTCACCTGAAATCCTTCGGCAGCAAAGAGGGCAGCGACTGCGATAGTGAGCAGAGACGCGAGGCTACAGAGAGTCTTGCAAGTTGCCATAATTTGAGGATTCCTTCCGCATTGATCCTTGCCGTCTACAACCTAGCGGTCGGGCTGTTGTCGTTCGCCGCCCTGCCAATATTGGCCCTACGCAGTCTATCGCGCGGCGAGTCTTGGGCACAGTTCATCGAACGGCTCGGCGTGCTGCCCGCCCTTGTCCATCAGACCCGCCCCGGTTGCATTTGGTTACATTGCGTTTCGGTCGGCGAAGTGCTGGCCTCGCTGAGCCTGATCGCGAAGCTGAGGGAGCGGCTGCCGGAACGCAAGATCGTGCTCAGCGTAGGCACGCCGACCGGCCGGCAGATGGCCCAAGAGAAGTCTTTGGGCCTGGTTGACGGCGTTTTCTTTCTTCCCTATGACCTGGGATGGGCGGTTAGGAGGACGTTCCGCGCGCTGCGCCCCGGCCTGCTGATCGTGATGGAGACGGAGATTTGGCCCAATGTTTTTCGAGAGGCCAAACGCAGCGGCGCAGGGTTGATGATCGCCAACGGGCGCATCTCGGACAGGTCCCTGCCCCGCTACCTGAGGTGGAAGGCGCTATTCCGGCGCGTGTTGGTCTACCCGGACGCCATTTTGGCGCAGTCGCCGCAGGATGCCGAGCGGTTCGCCGCCATCGGAGCGCCGCCGGAGATAGTGCAGACCGCCGGCAAAA
>CAZYOX010000078.1:0-13583 GCA_964649285.1 uncultured Bryobacterales bacterium
CTGCGGCGCGTCGGGTGTGGGTACGTCCTCAAACGGCGAGGCCTGCTGTTGCGGGGCGCCCTGCTGCTGCGCCTGGGCCAGGATGTAAACGACGCTGCCGTCTTCCCGCTGAACCAGACGTTCCGTGAGCTGGATGTCCTGGGCGCGGAGCATCCCTGAAAGAAGCAAGCAGCCGGTGATAACCATCGCGCCGCGAATAGCGGTGTTTCCCAACTTCAACTGCGCATCCTCTGTTTGGTCTTGCGGCGGGCCGCCGAATGAAGGTCGTATGCCAATGTGTCTCGGGGAAACTACGCACCGCCCCGCAAGGCGGTTTCACGGCGTTCCTTGGATCCAGCATCCGCGGATGCATGGGAACCATGAGTACGATTCACCATTCTATCGAATGCGCCGCCCCTTTTGCGAAGGTCAGCGCGAGGCATTACTTCTCGAATGAAACCCGGAACTCCCCGTACTGCCCGTCGTAGGTCAGGCTGAGGTGTTTTCGGTTCTGTTTCGGGTCAAGCTGAAAATAGAGGTACCCGTTCACATCGGCGTCGCCCGCGTCCAAAGGCAGCTCTAGACGCTCCAAGCGTCCGTGCAGGGACTGGTCTTCCTCGCTCGCTGATGCCTGAGCCGCCGTTTGCACGCCCGACGAAGAACCGCCCACCGGAATGCCTGCCGCCGTTGGGATCTGATTGCCTATGCGCCGCGGCGGTCCCGTCGTGCCGGGCATTCCTCCGACCGGAATCCCCTCCCGGCTCTGGGTCAGAATGCCTCCGCCCGTTGCCCGCCCATCCCGAAGCGTCAGTATGTTCGAGCCGGCGATGCGATCCGGCGACTGAGCCGTCGATTTGAGGTTCCCCCGGAACGAACGCAGCATGAACGCCTCACGATCCAACTTCACTTCCGTGCCGTAGAGCGCCCGCAAACGAACCTCCACGAAGGTAAACTCGTCATCCAGACGATCGCCAACCAGCCGCTCGATCTCGTCCACGTCCTGGACTAAGCGAAACTCGAAGGCCACATCCTTCAGATCCGCCTTGCGCCAATCGGAGCCGTCAGCTCCGGCCGCTGCTCCAATCAGAACGAACGCCAACATCATTCGCTGCACCATGGTGTTTGCTCCGCGTCCGCCTGGATTATCCCATACGCTCGCCAAAATCCCGCTAAGCTACGCTGGACTCCCAGGGACCGAGTGTGAAGCTTCTGGATCGCAGCAGGTGCGGACGCTGGATCTAGTCGGCTTGGCACTGGATCGCGTGGTCGCTCCCGGAAGGTGGCCTGCCGCTCGCCGTCGGCGTCCTCTGTCTGTTGGGCGGGGCGGGCCTTGTCATTCGCGCAACGAAAAGGTCACCGCCTTGCACGACGCCGAGAAACCGTCGAATGCAGTGGTCTACGAAGCCGCCCTAATATATAAGGCCCTGTGAGCCTAAACGCCGTTCGAGCGCCGGCCCACCAAACTCAGGAACTCTTCGCGCGTCTTCGGGTTGTCGCGGAAGTCGCCCAACATGGAGCTGGTGATCGTCGCCGAGTGTTGCTTCTCCACGCCGCGCATCATCATGCACAAGTGCCGCGCCTCGCACACCACGCCCACGCCCATCGGGTCGACTGCCTTCTGAATCGTCTCGGCAACCTGATGCGTCAACCGCTCCTGCACCTGCAAGCGTTTGGCATACATGTCCGCGACGCGGGCGACCTTGCTCAGTCCGATTACCTTGTTCCGCGGAATATAAGCGATGTGCATCTTGCCGAAGAACGGCAACAGATGGTGCTCGCACAACGAGAAGATCTCGATGTCCTTGACGATTACCATCTCGTCGTAGGCCACGTCGAACAGCGCATCGTTGAGCAGCTCTTCGACATTCATCTGATACCCGGCTGTTAGATCACGCCAGGCCGTGGCTACCCTGCGCGGGGTATTGACCAACCCGTCCCGCTCGGGATCCTCACCGATTTGACCCAGCAACTCGTGGACCAACTCTTGCAACCGTGTATTGTCCGGCCCGCCGGCCGCCGCCGGATGGATGTCATCCGGCAGATGGTGTAGCGCCATTTCTAGAGACCCATCCTTAACTCAAACGTATTCCGCCCTGTCTCTTGCAAGCGAATCTTGCGCAGGCTAGGCACAGGGCCTGGAAAGTGCCGCGGCCAGGCCTCGCTCAGCCAACCGCCGATCACTGTCGCCAAGTTCTCGGTCGTCGGCGTCAAATCGGCAAATTCCTCGACAGACATATTCATGTCCTTGCGATCGATTCGCGGCATCACCGCTTCATTCACCAGCCGGTCGAGCGCCCCTCGGTCGACGAGCATCCCTGAGTCCGCCGCCGCCTCGCCCGTGACGGTTACGTGGAGGACGTAATTGTGTCCGTGCCCGTAGGGGTTGTTGCACTTCCCAAACAAGCGGTAGTTCTCTTCTTCCGACAGCCCTTCCACATGCAGGCGGTGGGATGCACTGAAGGGGTAGACGCGCGTCAGTTCCATCACGGCAAGCTCTCTCTAAGCGGCCTGTCCATCGGTGGGCCCGGCGTAATCCACGTAGAGATCCGCTGTCTCGTAGAGCCGTATCGAATACAGACGACGGCTCCCGCCGCGAATCGCCGGCTCCAGGCGCTTCCAGGTCTCTTGGGCCAGATTTTCGACCGTAGGGATCACCCGATCAAATGGCGGAGCCTCGTGATTCAGGTGCCGGTGGTCCCAAGGCTCGACGATTTCCTTGGCGATCAAGTCCTTCAATTCCTTGAGGTCCATGATCATGCCGTGCATCGGGTCAACTTCGCCGGCGACGGTCACCTCCAGCACATAATTGTGCCCGTGCGTTTGACTCTCGATGCCGAACACCTCCGCATTCTTCTCCTCCGGCCAATCGGGATTCGCCAACCGGTGGGACGCGGAAAACTCCGCTCTACGAGTGATGAGGACCATTTGCCGTGAGCCGCCTGAAGGGGCTAGATTAAGGACGAAGCTTCATTATGGCACTAAGCCGAAAATCTGCTGTCTCCTTCGGCTTAACCCTTTTGCTTGCAGGGGTTTTAATGTGGCGGGTAACCCCTCACCTGAGGGTTTACAACGTCGATGTAGGCGACCGTGCGCCAAGTTTTGAGTTGGCCGACGACAGCGGCTCCGGCGCGCGTCTCGAAGACTTCCGCGGCAAGTATGTCTTGCTGAACTTCTGGGCCACCTGGTGCGCGCCTTGCGTGCAAGAAGTGCCGTCCTTGAATACGCTCCAAGAGGAATTCAAGGAGAACGGCCTGGTCGTCCTCGGCATCAGCGTCGATGAGAACAAAGACGCCTACGATCAGTTCCTCACGAGCTTCAACGTCACCTTCCCTACCGTGCGCGATCCGGAAATGGCCGTCGCCAGCCGCTACGGCACCAGCATGTACCCAGAGAGCTACCTGATCGACCGCGACGGTCAGGTCGTCCGCAAGTACATCGGCCCCGAAAACTGGATGAGCCCCGAGATCGTGAACTACCTGCGCTCGCTGCTCTAGCTTTCCGGCTCGCCCATCATTCTCAAGAACGCCTGTGCCGCATGCGACAGTTGCCGCTGCCCCGGATACACCAGCCGCACTTTTCGTTCCATGTGAATTTCCTCGACCGGAACCATCTTCAGTTCGCGTGACGCTAACTCATTCTCCACGCACATGCGCGGCATGAAGGTCACCCCCAGATTCTCCCGAACAACCAGCCGAATCGTATCGATCGTCGGCAGCTCAATTTCGATGTTCAGCCGCACGTGATGGCGCTGGAAGGTTTCTACCAGCGAACGCCTATAAGGCGAGATGACGTTGTGAGCGACAAAAACCTCTTCGCCCAGCTCTCGAATGCTCACCCGCTTGCGCCGCGCCAAATGATGTTGCGGCGAGACGATAAACGCCAGCGAGTCGGTATAGATATCGACCAGCTTCAGCCGTTCGTCGCCAGGGTCGTAGCTGACCGCGCCCATCTCCAGCGCGCCTCGCAACAACTCATCAGGAATCTGACTCGACAAGCTCCGCCGCAACTCCACTTTCATGCTTGGATTCCGTCGGCGAAACATTGTGACGTGCTTCAGCAAATACAGCGCCGCCGACTCATTTACCCCAATCGTCAGCTTGCCGGCCCGAAGATCCTGCAACTCCCCCAAACCAACCCGCAGCTCGCTCTCCAAGCCGTCAAACCGGTCGCAATATTCCAGGACAAGCCGCCCCGCATCGGTCAGCATGAGCTGCTTCGATGAGCGGTCGATCAGCTTCACGCCCAGATCTCCTTCAAGGCGCTTGAGAGCCAACGACACGGCAGGCTGCGTACGCAACAGTTTCTGCCCCGCTCGGGAAAAGCTCCCTTCGCGGGCAACGGTGCGAAAAGTTTCGAGCAAAGCGAGGTCCATGTCGTTCATGTATTATCTTGTTTTATCGAAACCCCAACAACAATAAATTTGCATTATGCCCCCGGGCTTGGTCTACTGAGGCGCATAGGCTATGTCTGACCGCGTCTATATCTTCGACACCACGTTGCGCGACGGAGAGCAGTCCCCTGGCTGCTCAATGAACACCAGCGAAAAGCTCCTGGTGGCCCGCAAGCTCGTCGACCTGGGCGTCGATATCCTTGAGGCGGGCTTCCCCATCGCCTCCGACGGCGACTTTGAGGCTGTCCGCAAGGTCGGCGGCGAATTCCCCGACGTGCGGGTGGCCGCGCTGGCCCGCGCCGTGCAGAAGGATGTTGAGCGCGCCGCCAAGTCTCTGGAAGGCGTCAAGAATCCCCGCATCCACTGCTTCATCGCCACCAGCGAGATCCATCTCAAGTACAAGTTCAACAAGACACAGGACGAGATCCTCGAACAGGCAGTACGCGGCGTCGAACTGGCCAAGAAGTACGTCGACGACGTCGAATGGTCCGCCGAAGACGGCTCACGCACGGAGATCGGCTACCTGCGCCGGATATCGAAGGCCTGCGTCGATGCCGGCGCCACGACTATCAACATCCCCGACACCGTCGGCTTCTGCACGCCCGAGCACTACGCCGAGATCATCGGCGCTATCGTCGACGAAGTAGGCGACCGGGCAATCGTCAGCGTACACACGCATGACGATCTGGGCCTGTCGACCGCCAATGCCCTGGCCGCCCTGCATGCCGGGGCCCGACAAATCGAATGCGCCATGAACGGCATCGGCGAACGGGCCGGCAATTGCGCACTCGAAGAAGTCGTAGCCATCATGAACGTACGCAAAGACCGCGTGCCGTTCCACACCAATATCCGCACCGAAGGCCTCTTTGCCGCGAGCCAGGCGCTCGCCTCGGTCATCACTTTCGGCCCGCAGCCCAACAAAGCCATCGTCGGCCGCAACGCCTTCGCCCACGAAGCCGGCATCCACCAGGACGGCTACCTCAAACACCGCTCCACCTACGAAATCATGGAGCCTGCTTCGGTCGGCGTCCCCGCCACGAGCCTCGTTCTCGGCAAACACTCCGGGAGGCACGCCCTGCACCAACGCATCATCGATCTGGGCTACGGAGATCTCGGCGTCGACGACACCACGAAGATCTATGAGGCCTTCACCGCCTTGGCCGATACGCGCAAGGGCGTACTCGATGAAGACATCGCCAAGCTGCTCGACCAGATGGGCTACGCCAAAGTCGGCGAGCCTGCAGGCGTACGCTAGGCCGTTGGCCAGCGGAAGCCGATCGTTGCGGCTTCTCTGGTAACGGGCCGATAATTCAGACTGCCATGGTCGAAAACGGGACAAGAGACGTTCGCCAGCTAGTCCACGATCTGCGGAACCACCTCTTCGTAATCACCCTGGGTCTACAGGCTCTGGAATTGGAAAGCGCGCCCGAGCGCGTTAGAGAACTGCTCGGCAAGCTCAGCAGCGAAGTAGCCGCAGCTGAGAAGATCGCCGACGCTCTACAAGACGTCGAACCCGATTCACCCAAGCTCTGATCGTACCGGCAGAAAAATCCTACGAGCCCGCTCCGATACTGGCCGTCGCCTTCGTAGCGCCGTCATCAACTCGCGTCGCGCGCACAATGAAGCGCCTCGGCGCAGGACCGACATAGTAGAACGGGTAACACGTGACGAGCGTTAACTGTGACACAGAACTCGGGTTGAGGAATTGCACGTCGTGCGGATCAACGACCGCCGTCCAGTCCACGCGGTAGCTGTAGCGGCCTTGGTAGGTTTCTATCTCCAGCGCATCACCCGCTTCTATCTTGCGCAGCGGCCGGAAAAACGTGTCGCGGTGGGCCGCGATGCCGATGTTCCCCTCGCTGTCCAACCGCGCCGTTCCAGGAATGCGGCCTGCTGCGCGGCGCAAAGTCTTATGGTCGACCCCCTCGGCGATCATCACGTCGAGACCAATGCGCTCGGAGGTCAATCGGCCGAGAGCCTTCCCTGTCCTGGCCGGAGAGTTCGCCTGTAGCGCCTTTTGCGGCGCTTCGCCGGGCAACTCCTCCGGAAGCAGCGACGTCTCGCCGTTTTCAAACTGTGCCCGCAGATCCGCTTGGCCGACCATCTGATCGAACTCAATCAAACCGTAGACTGTCAAAGCGGCCACGCCGATGAGCAGTAGCGCGATCTCGAATATTCGGGCTGCTTTGTTCCTCACTTCGAGGCCTCCGGCTCGTAATAGCCCTCTCTAGCCCGCAGGCGCCAACCCTTCGCCGCCGGATCGATCAGTTCGACGGCAATCTCGCGATACAAACCTTCTTGGCGCGGATTCGTCGGCGCGTAGGTCAACGTGTACTGGCTGCGCATTTCCTTCGCGATGGCTTCACAGACCGCCTGCAACTCCTCGGTCCCTTCGGGGAAGTAAGCTTCGCCGCCGCTGGCCCGGGCCAACCTTCTGAGCACTTTAGGCGAACGGTATGGGTTGTTCAGATTGGCAAGGCCGATCGTGTATACCAAAGCGTTCGAACGCCTCACGCGTTCCAGGGTTGCTTCGATCGTGGCCTTACTGGAGGTGTCGCCGCCATCACTGAAGATTACCGCCGCCTGACGTTCCCACTTGCCGCGGTTGAGTTCTTCCAATGCGAGGATTAGACCGTCGTAGAGCGCAGTTTGTCCTTCGGGCTTCATGGCCATCAAAGCAGTGCGCAGCACAACCGGGCTTCTCGTAAAGGCCGTGTTGCGGCTCAGCCCAAAGCGCGCCGTGTCGTTAAACGACACAAGAAAAACATCATCCTGGTCGTGGCTCAACTTGGCTAGCCGCATGGCGCCCTCGATGACCTCGTGGCGCCGTTCCGTGATACTCCGCGAGCTGTCAACCACAAGCGCCAGCGTAAGCGGACGATCTTCCTGCGTCAGATGAAGAATTGGTTGCTCGACGCCGTCTTCCAGGACTCGAAAACTCTCCGGCGTCAGTTCAGAAACCGGACGCCCATGCTTGTCGTACACCGTCACGTCAAGAACCACACGGTTGACCTCGACGGCGATCTTATAGTCGTCAGCTTTTTGAGCTAACGCCGGCACGGGAGCGAATAATGCCGTCGCCATAACGCAGAACACCCCGGCGATGGATCCCAACGCCGGGGTTCGGGCTTGCGTTCTGACGTCTTGGGTCATGCTTCACGCCTCGTGTCGTGCACTACTTGCGCAGTTTGCGCACAGCTCTCGACGCACCAAGCGAGCCAAGACCGATCAACGCAAGCAGAGCGCCCAAGCCTGCCGTTGCAGGCAACTCGCTTTCTGTCGACTGGGTCTGCTGTGTTTGCTGGTCTTGTTGCCCCGTCAAACTCGGATCGGTCCGCTGCTGTTGGTTCTGCTCAGCTTGTGCAATCTGGCGTTCACGATCCCGCTGTGCTTGCTGATCGCGTTCCCGTTGCGCGGCCATTTCACGGTCACGAGCCTGCTGTGCGGATTGACGCTCGGCGGCCGAATTGTCAGATTGGGTTCTCGGCTCGGGAGCCTGGGCGACTTGTGTTTGTTCTTGTTCCCGCGATTGCTCGGCAAGGGTAGCCGCATCGTCGTCAGACAGTTGCGGTACTTCTTCGTTCGTTACGTCGGACAACTCCGTCGCCCGGTTTTCCGGATACGCGAATTCCTGGCCGATGGTGTCGCCAGGATAGAACCACGCCTTTAAAGCAGGCGGTTGTCCGGCAGGCGTCTCGTAAAACTCGAACTCCGTCTCGCCGCTGCGCTCCATCCGCTCATTCGGGATGGCCATAACCGTCGCTAACACTCTGTTCTCGTCCTCGGTAAGGAACCGGACAATATGCCGATTCGACTGCGAGTCGACAAGCGTCACGATGTACTTCCCAGGCTCCAATGTCGCGCCGGGAACTTCGACCGTTTCGTTAACCGTCAAGGTCGTTCTTTTATCCCATTGATCTGCGAAGGCGGCCGTGCTCATTAAAGCGAAAACCGCTACGCCGGCAAGCGCCTTCGATATCTTTGCGAACTGCATTCTTGTTTCCTCCTTGCCTCCCGGGAGAACCCGGTCTGCTGTCAAGTGGAGGCCGCAGGCGCAAAGATCGTTTCAAGTTCAGGCTTGCTCGATCCGCTCCCGATCGAGATGCTCGCGAAGGACGCGCTCAAAATTAAAACCGAGCATACGGCGAATTTCCGCATCCGAATAGCCGCGCCTGATTAACCCTTCGGTCAAACGGAAGATCGTGTCAGGTTGGCCGAATCCCGGCGCCAGGTTGCGTTGTCTGCCGAGCACGCCGCCGTCCGTGCCCAAACCGACGTGCTCGGTACCCGCGAGGCGAGCGATGTAGTCGAAGTGATCTAACACATGTTCGAATCGAACCGGCCGCGAGTCGGTGACGAAATTGGAGATGGCTGTGATGCCAATCACTCCCCCGCGGGATGCCAGCTTACGGATCACCTCGTCCGACTTGCAGCGCGCTTGCCCTGGCGTCAGCGCCGCACAGTTGGAATGCGTGGCGATCACCGTGCGTTGCGAAGCCTCAATCGCATCGAGCGTCGTACGCTCGCCGCAATGGGAAACGTCCACGATCATCCCCGTCCGATTCATGGCGGCGACAACCTCCGCGCCAAGAGGGGTTAGGCCGGGGTCGCGCCGCAATCGGCAACCGCCGCCCAGATGGTTGAGGCCGTTGTAAGTGAGCTGCGAAACGCGTTGGCCGAGCATGGCAAAAGTTTCGACATCCGTCGCGGACTCAAAGTGCGCGGAATCTTGACTTCCAAGAAAGATGCCGATTTGATCCCTCCCACGAACGGCGGACCAATCCTGGAGATCCTCGACGATCCGGAACCGCTCGGAATGAAATTCCGTGAATTGGCGCCAGCGGCCCATCCACGCGGCTGTCCTAGCGGCAAGATTTGGGCCGCTCAAGCAGACGGCCGGATGAAACAACGTAACACCTGAGGTCAGGATCGCATCTAGATCAGCAGAGTCGAGACCTTCGGCGTGGGAGCGCCAACGCTCTAGTCGAGCCCAGTCAGTCGTGATGAGACCCATCATGTCGATGACGGGGGCCGAGTGGACGAGATCGATGGCGCGCGTAAGTACGGGGTCGCCTTCGGCCGTGCGGCACCAGCCGCGAATGACCGTTGGGGCGGTGCATACGCTCGCCGCCGCTCCCTTCAAGAGTGTTCGTCTAGTCAAACTACTCATCCGATCCGCTACGTGGGACGTTCTCATCCTACAGGACAGTTTCAATACGTGCAGGATAAGCAAGCGTCCCGCTTGTAACCGCAAGGAATTTCCTGGCAGGCCCGTCGGCAAACAGCGAAAATAGTTCTACGGTCGTCCAAACCTTCACAGAGACGGTCCGTCTAAGTGATTGAACCGGCAAGACCACGTGGCATTGGCCGATGCGGAATCGATAGGGCTCGGCGCCCAGCCTGAGTCAGCCGCTCCCAGCGAAACTGCGCTGATCGAAGCGGCCCAGAAGAAGGACCCTGCCGCCTTCGAAGAGTTGGTGCGTCTATACGAACGCTCTGTTTTGCGGCTGGCCATGAATATGTTGCGGTCTCCGGAGGACGCGCGGGATGCCTATCAGGAAGCTTTTCTTAAGGTCTACCGGAAGCTCGACACCTTCCGGTTTCAGTGCAGCTTTCACACCTGGCTTTACCGGATTACCACGAATGTCTGCTTGGATCAGTTACGCCGTAGGGGCGTCCGCAAGGAAATCGGCGTTGACGATCGCGACGGAGCCAAAGGGCTCAGCCCCTTGCAGGCCGCCCAAGAATCGCGTGTTGAAGCCAATCCCGGCCGCGTCTTCGAGGGACAGGCTCTCTCGGAGCGGATCGAGCTCGCGCTCCAACAACTTTCGCCTAATGAGCGCGTTGTTTTTGAACTGCGCCACTACGACGGCATGCGGCTGCGCGCCATCGGCGAAGCAGTGGGAATCAGCGAAGAAGCAGCCAAGAATAGTCTGTTCCGGGCGACTCACAAGTTGCGAGCCGCCCTGCAGGATGCGAGGGCCTAGATGACCGACGACATCAGAAATAGAATCATTCTCTATCTCTATGGCGAATTATCGGCCAAAGAAGAGACCCAGTTTGAGGAAGAGCTAGGCCGTTCGGCGACTCTGGCGGCGGCCGTCGAAGAAGAGCGCTTCCTGATCGAGACCTTGCGCCGCCGCGCCGCAGTCGATTTCACTGCTGCTGAACTCGGCGATTGTCGCATGAACTTGATGCAGGCGATTCGCCAAGAAAGCGAAGTCGCTCAGAAACAGCCCTGGCTGTCGCGTCTTCTCGCCTTTTTCCATCTGGCGCCGTCGCCCAATTGGGCTTGGCAAGGCGCTTTGGCCTTGGTGCTGGTCGCCGCCGGCTTTTGGGGCGGGCGGGCCACGCAACAATTCCGCATGGCCTTCTTCGATCAGCTGCCGATTGGGCAAGACTCGCTGCCCATCGAGGGCGGCGCGCTGGCGTCCTTTGAGGACATCCCCGATGTCCGGACCGTCTCGACGGGCTCTGGGTCTTCCGCCGTTGAAATCGTCGTCGAAGAACGCCGGACGATCCGCGGCAGCGCGAACGACCCGCAGATTCAAGCCCTGTTGATTGCCATGTCGCGCAGTTCCAACTCCGGCCGGCGCCTCGACATGATTGACCTGCTGCGCCAGCGGGCTGACGACCGCCAAGTGCGCGGCGCTCTCATTAAGGCCATGCTCGAAGACGAAAACGGCGGCGCGCGGCTGAAAGCGCTTGAAGCCCTGGCGCCCTACAAGCAAGACGTCGACGTGCGGCAAGCGCTCATCACGGCGTTACGCAATGACTCAAACCCCGGCATGCGCGTCAACGCCATCGAGTTGTTGACCGCTCATCCCGACCGCGGGCTGGTGGAGGTGCTCCAAGACGTCGTGCGTTATGAGCCGAACAGCTATGTGCGCTTGCGTTCAGAGCAAACGCTGGCCGAACTCAATGCGTCCATTGGGTTGTACTGAGGAAGCAGAACTTGTTACACGCAACACGAGCCCTTCCCAGCGCAGCTTGCTTGTTCGGTCTGCTGGCCGCGCCGCTGGGCGCGCAAACTGCGGGCGGTCCGATCGAGCGCGACGGGGCCTACTTCACCCAAAGCTATCGGGGCGAAGTCGCCGGTAAACCTCGTTTGCGCATTAGCGCCCTGGGCGAGATCACAGTGCGCGGGGCGGACACTCAAACCGTTTCCTACAGCATCCTGCTCAAAGTCCGGGCAAGCGACGAGCAAGAGGCGCGCCAATACTTCCAAGAAGCGCAAGCGGGCGCTTCCAGCAGCTCCGACACCACAACGCTTGGCATCGGCGAAATCGATTGCGGCCGTTGCGGCCTGAGCGCCGAAATCGAAATGACCGTTCCGCAAACGATCGCCGACGCCGTGATCGTAACCCGCGGCGGCGAACTTGACGTACGCGGCATTCGCGGTCGGGTCAACGCCGATTCCGCCGGCGGCACAATTACCTTCGACCAGATCGGCGGCGACGTGGTCGTCACGACCGGCGGCGGGAATATAGAACTCGGCGCCATTGGCAAGAGCGTCCGCTGCGAAACAGCCGGCGGCTCGATCACTTTAGCTTCATCGGGAGGCGACGCCGTGCTGAACTCGGCCGGCGGCGGCATCCGCGTGGGCGACGTGCGCGGCCGTTTGCAAGCTGAGACTGTCGGCGGCAGCATTGAAGCGCGGTTCGTCGGCGGCAGAGTTGCCGCGGCTACCTCGGGCGGCTCTATCGTCGTCGGAGAAGCAGGCGGCGAGGTCACTGTCGATACCGCCGGCGGAGCCATTCGCGTCGCCCGCGCGCCGGCCGGCATCCACGCCGAGACCGCCTCCGGCGACATCGAACTCAACGATGTCGCCGGCCGTGTCTATGCTCTCAGCGCCGCCGGCAACGTTCAAGCCTATTTCATCTCCGACCGCCAGATGATGGATTCGCTGATCGAGACCAATGCCGGCTCTATCGTGCTCTTTCTGCCTGCCGACATGCGAGTCACAGTCGAGGCGATGGTCGACTTCGCCAGAAACCTACAGCGCATCGAGAGCGAGTTCCCCGACATACGGATCTCTCGCGGAGACGGTTTCGGCGGCGTCCAAGCCGTCGGTCAATTGAATGGCGGCGGGCCCGTTCTTCGGGTTCGCAATACAAGCGGCCGGATCTATATCCGCCGTAGGGAGTAGCTTCGGATGTCGTTGCATGCTTGCTTCATACAGGCAACCTTATCCTTGGCGCTAGCCGCCTCCGGGCTTCTGCCGCACAGCGCCGCACTGGGCGCGCCGCCCCAAGCGTCTAGCGGAGCACAAAGTTGGTTGGGTGTCGGAATCATCGATCTCACTCCTGACAGGGCTGAAGAAATAAACCTCGACCAGCTTTACGGGGTCGAGATCGCTCAAGTCGCTGACGGCGGTCCGGCCGAGGATGCCGGTTTGCAGCGCGGCGATATCATCACGCGGTTCCGGGATGAGATGGTGCTTGACGCCGAGCATCTGGCTCAGCTCGTTCGCGAGACCCCGGGCGGACGCTCCGTCGAACTTGAGGTTTGGCGCGACGGCAGACAGCGGGACGTCGAGGTGGTCATTGAGCCCCGTACGCCGGTCACTGCCGTCGATGTCGCCCAACAATTCAAGCGTCGGTCGCCGGGGCTTGGCTTCGATTTCCCCCGAGCAGTTACCGTGATTCGCAACCGTTCGATCGGCATGGAAATGGAAGCCATTGAAGATCAGTTCGCGAAATTCTTCGGCGTCACGCAAGGCGTGCTTGTCCGTTCCGTCGAAGCCGGCTCTCCGGCTGCCGAATCCGGCCTCCTAGCGGGAGACGTCATCGTCCGCGTCGGGAACAGTGCGGTACAGGACCCCGCCGACATCCGCCGCGAGTTGCACAGCTCAGCCGCTTCAGTCGACGTCGGCATCGTGCGCAACCGCCGCTCCAGCAAACTAACGCTCGCAAAAGAAGAAGCCGACGGCCCTTGGCCGCTCGTCGGCCACAATTAACCTTTGGAGGCCTTGTAGATAACTGTGTGACGGCCCGGGGCCATGCCCTCGGAAGTCGTCATGACTTCGGCGTTGTCCCGTAGCGTCAAGTGGATGATGCGCCGCTCGCGCGACGTCATCGGTTGAAAGTGGAACGGCCGCCCCGACTTGATCACCTTTGCAGCGGCCGCCTCCGCGCTCATTCGCAGCTCCTCGATGCGCATCAGCCGGTAATCGTCGGCGTCGAAAATCAAGCGGTAGCGGTCGTCGTGGGAG
>CAZYOX010000079.1:0-13523 GCA_964649285.1 uncultured Bryobacterales bacterium
GTCGTAACGATTGGCATAGTTCACCCAGGGATACTCGATGGAGAACAACGGGTTGCCGTTCTTATCCTTGACATAGCTCTTGGGGGCCGACTTATCGAGCTGGCCCGAACTATTGCGGATGCTTCGAATGCTGCTTACGACGTATGGATTTCCGCTGTTGTTGACGTTCGTCATCGGCGCGGGCCGATTCGTCGCCCAGGTGTTTTCGGCGACGTCACCCGTCTGACTTTCAATCTTGTAGACGAGCCCTGTGGTCCATAGCGGCTGATCCCAATCCCCGACGTCGTGGCTGTAGAAGATCGTTACCCCGCCGTCTGGAGCCGTTACGGTCGTCTTTTTGTGGTCCGTGGGAGAGTCGTCGTAAGCGTATGTCCAGGTGTCCGTGACGCCGTCGTGGGCTAGTTCCTTGCGGGTAACTGGATTGCGCAGAATGTCTCCGGCCTGTTCATTGTCGACAGTTTGATTGAGCTCGTACTCATACTCGGCGCTTGCGCCGGACGGCGCTTCGGCGCTGGCCATTTGTGTCCAACCCTGCGGACTGGTCGAATTATGCAAATAGGTGAACGTCCAGGAGCGCGCCCCGGCGATGTTAGGCAACTGGACACTGCTGACCACAGGCAAGGACTCTGCTGCGGAGAAGGTGCAGTGATAGGCGCCTGTGGTGCATTCATAGCGCGGTGAACTGGTGGAGCCGACTGTGACCGTACTCCAGTCGATAGTCCACACCAACTCTTGCCCGCCAAAGTAGTATTGGTGGATCTCCTCATCACCGTTGGCCAACTTCCAGATCTCGATGTCCCGAGTGGCGGTTGGGGGATCGCCAGAGCCGATGACTTGAGAGAATTTTGTGATCATCGGAGCCGGATCGTCGTAGCACGGCCACAGCACGTTGGTACAGGAAAACTTCGAAACGATGATCTTGTTGTTGTTTCGGTCGTAGATGGCCTCTGTCGCTTGGCCCACGCCCTCGACGCGGCGACCGTCCGGGAAATAGATCGTCCAAGGCCGTACTTCCCATTCTTCGCCCGCGCCGGAGACATCCTCGACAACAACCTTGATATACGTTCCATCTGTTGTGAAGTACGTTAGATCGCCAGTGATCGCAGACGCCCCGAGGCAGTTCTTGCCGGCCGGGCTAACAGTGTTATACCCGTAACCTTCGTTGTCGCTTCCGCCTGATAGATGCAGGGGGTGGATCGATCCGTCTGGAGACAGGAGCCGGAACTGAAAGGTGGGTGTTGCATCGCAGACGAAATTGTTGAAACGTATTTCCTCTTCAAGCACGTACTCGACGTTATAGCGCCACGCTCCGAATTCGCTTTTTTGGAGTACGCTGCCTAGCCCAGAGTGCGGCTCCCCTCCTCCAAAGTCGAAGCCTGTAAACTGGTCCTTGATCCTCCACGCCATCTGTGAGTTGTAAACCAGCTGCAAGTCGAGACTCATGCCCGCCCTGCCGGCGGGAAAGGACGTAATCGGGACGCCCAGGGAGAGATTGCCGCCAGAAGGGTTCACGGTACCCAGCTCACCTGGGACATAAGTGCCTGTCGGCACGACGCCGCCGTCGGCGAAAGTGAGAGGGTAGATTTGCCCCATCAAGGGACTGACCCCGGCCATCAAGAAAACGCAGGCCGCTGCAACTGCACGGGTGATACGTCGCGTGATCATCATTTCGTCTCTATGGCTCCGCCTACTATCGCGTCGAAAACACGCCGTCTTCTATCCCGGGGCCGAAGTCGCCGCTGGCCGCCTGGAAGGCGAAAACGGGGACGCCGTTTTCACTCCGTGTGATGGTCCGCGGCAGTCTTTGGCCGCCGACGTCCATCCAGGTGAAGTAGGTGATGACTCCAGTAGTTACCCCGTTGGCTTCCCGTACGTAGCGAACGTTGTTCAGCAAGCCGGTGACCGAATCGAACATGAACTGCTTGGTCCTCACTGCCGGCTTCTCGGACGTCTTTGCCGGGGCGCTGTAGGAATAGAGCGTCAGCCAAGGACCTTGATAGTTTGGCGTCGTGCCATCGTCGATGCGGAACCGAGCGCCGACGAATCGCAAGGCAGCCCCGGTATTCAAACCGTCAAAAAAGGCCTCCGGCATATCCTCCGCCAAGGATTCCAGTACTCCGCGGTCGCCTTTGGTGAGGGAGCTGTCGGAACGGCCCGACGTCTTGCCGTCGAAAGTCAAGCTTCGCGATGCGCCCGTCCACTCCACGCGGACCTTGCCTGGCAGCTCATAAAGGATTCGCCCCGCAGATTTGTCGCGCCCCTCGGTGATTGTTCCGGTGAGCAAGAATCGTTCCTTGCCCTTCACAGAAACTCGGTCGCCGAGGGCTTTCGCGGCTATACGCAGCGAATTCGGGACAGCGGCCGGACGAATGAGCGGCGCGGAATCGGGGTCGTCCTGTCGTGCTTGGGCGAACAGGTGCAGAGCTCCCGGGCCTCCCAAGCTCGCAGCAAGTATGGATGATAGGAATCGTCGTCTTTGCATTTCGGTTATCTCGGTTCCGATCAATCGTTAAAATCGCTTTCGGCCGGGCCCGCGCCGGCTGGCGTATACCCGGAGCTCGTGGTGAGCAGAATGCGGTTGAATCGGAAGCCGTCTTCCCGCATCCAGACATCGATCGTGTGTACGCCAGGGGTCGACACGACGACCGTGGCGCGGACCGCGTCGAGGGTGTCCTTGGTCCAGGCCCAGGACGAGTTATCCGCCATGCTCATACGGTCAGCGGTCGAGACGGCAGTATTGTCGAGGCCGACATGCACGGTCTTCCCGTTGGTGGCCGGCGTCGACCCGTAGACCCAGACATAGTAAGTTCCTGTGGTCGTGAAGAAGACAGGGAACGAAGCGCGTGGCGATGAAGTCGTGTAGCCGGTGTTGTTCGACGTGCCGGTATCCGGATTCGACTGCACGTAATAGCCGCCGGCGTAGCTCGAGACAGCGGTGGACGGAGTCCACTTGTTGCTCGTCCCCGCGGTAAGTTTGGCCGAGGTTGCGTCCATGACGACCAAACCAGAGCTTTCGACGAAGGCGCCGTTGGCGGCCTGGACTTCGACCGTTACGCTGTCGGTCCAAGTGTCTGAACCCGTGTTGTCGGCGCTGACGGTTATAGTGTGCGATCCATCCGCTAGGAAATTGCCAGCGTAGTGGGCCGCGATTTCACTGGCCGAGAGCGCGCGGCTATAGACCGCAACTTCGTCGATCATGCCGTCGAAGTAGCGCCCAGTGCCGGAGTAACCGCTAGCATCACCGGTTTCAGTCCGACCAACTGCCGGGTCACTCGAGGGTGAGCCAGTGCTCGTGGACGACGTCGTACCCGAGCCGACAAGCTGGCCGTCGAGGTACAACCGCACCGCGCCGTTGTCAAACACCCCGGCAACGTGATGCCAGCCCGCCGTATCCTGGAAGGCAATAGTCTGCGCATTGTTTGAACCGGCTTGGACGGCCAACTTCAAAGTGTTGGATCCCAGACCGATATACAAGCCGCTGCCGGTTCCCCCTTCTTCGTAAATCGTCTGCGTAGACGATGTATTGTCAGCGCGGAACCATGCTTCAACCGTGCGTTCGCTGAAGGAATTGTGATAGATCCCAGGATTGGGTGAAGGCGGTTCGACCGCATCGTCAGTTCCGTCAAAGATCAGCGCCGAACCAAACGGTCCGCTGCCCCATGCGGCAGAACCGAGGATCGTAGCGTCGTCGCCGCTCACACTCCGGTCGCGCGCAATCGCACCCGTACCGTCAGCAAAGTCTAGCGCCAGGAACTTATCCGCATCCGTCCCGTGAACGTAGGACAAAACGGTGGAGGTAGCCGTGCCGTTCGGACACGTGGCGTACGGAATCTGCGGGCCAGAGTCGATCTGGACTTCGCATCCCGTCAGCCCGAGGACGTCCTGGGCCGTCCAAGTCAGAGGAATTCTCGCGTTGGGCAAAACGGCGCCATCGACTGGAGCGCTGATCACTAGAGAACCGGTCGGATCACCAACCTTGAGGCTCTCGGCCGGCCCAGCTCCGGTTGGCGTGTAACCGGAATTCTTTGTCAGCAGAATCTTGTCGATTCGGAATCCGTCTTGCCGCATCCACAGATTGACGTCATGCAATCCTGCCGATGAAACGTTGATTGAAGCTCGCACAGAATCCAAGGTGCTGTTGGTCCAGGTCCATGCGTTGTAGGTCGTACTCTGTATGCGATCCGCCGTTGAGACTGCGGAGCCATCCAGACCCGCGTGGATGGTGTTCTCTGAGGTGCCGCCCATGTATGCCCGCACCCACACGTAGTACGTACCCGTCGAACTGAACTGGACGGGTATCCGAATCCCCGGGGAGACTCCAATGTATCCAGTGTTCTGGGTGACTGCCGTGTCGGGCATGGCCCGAAGATAGGCACTGCCGGAATAACCGGCGACGGAGGTCTCAGACTGCCAGTCCTTCGACATCGTTCCCAGAACGACTTCGCCGGATTCGGCTTCGACTACCACTTGGCCGCCGACCTCCAAGAAAGTAGGAGGCCCAGGGACTTCCCACGTACCTAGAGTCTGAGTGCCCGTGCTGTAGCCGGACATGTCGTAGGCCTCGATGTATAGGTTCTTCGAACCGGCGTAAGCCGATAAGAACTCTACGTCGAGGGTTAACGTCAGATCCGTGCCGGACGTCGAGACGGAAGAACCGGACACGTCGATTTTGCATTGCGAGTTCTGCAGGATGGTCGAAGCCCCGAGCGTCGCAGCGGTACCCCATCCTGTCGCTGCGTCGTTCAAGAGATAAATCGAATTCAGCGCTTGTGTATACCGTATGTCGCAGGACCCGACCGGATTGGAAGATGCGTTGATGGACACCCGGGCTCCGGCGATGTCGATTGTTCCATTGCCGTCTGATACCGTGAACTCGAAGCTCTGCGCCGCTCCCTCACCAGAGGAAGGCGACACTGACTCCGCTGTGGGGGCCTGGCTTTCCGTTCCCGGAATCGTCCACGTGCCCGCTTGAACCCATCCTGTCGATTGCGAATCCGCATCGCTCACCATCATCCAGTGCGTTTGGTTGGCGCCGAGGTAGTAGTCGAACGTGACGGGAAGGGTAAGCTCCAGTTCGTCTCCGGAGGAAGTGACGGTTGCGCCCGCGCCGTTAATCGTACATTTCGAGTTCGATAACGTGCCGGAACCCAGAGTAATCGGTGATTCCCATGCACCCGCGCCATCGCTTATCAAATACAGCTGATTGGTTCCCGGATAGTAAGCGATCATGCAGGCTCCGTCTCCGTTCAGCGAGCCGTTCAGCAGCCAGTGAACAACATTGATGTCTGAGGCGCCGTTCCGATCGCTATAGGTCAGCGTGAAGGTCTGGTTCCGGCCAGAGCCGCTTGCCGGAGTCACCGACTCAACCGCCGGCGGCAGCACCAAGTCGATGGCCTTGCGGTACGTATGCCCGCCTGGAAGCAAGCTCTTGGTGGCTTGGTTGGCGAACCGGAAGTCGACCACGATGAAGTGCTCCGAGCCCTGAACGCTCGTCGGGATGTTCACTGACCCGCTGCAGGTCGTCTCCCACGGGTCGCCGTCGTAGAATTCGACCTGGGTGTTCTCCGACCAACTCGTGCAGGAGCCCAGTTGTTGTTTCCATCCGACATCGAGATAGCCGGTTTCTGAGATATAGATGTCCCCGTAGAAGGGGCCGAGCGCGGCAACGTTCGACGGAATTACGTTCTGTGCCTTCAACGAGTAGGAGATAGCTTCTCCGAGACTTGCCTCGGCCGGAAGGCTCGTGATGATCGGCCGGATAGCAGTACCCGAGAGCGAACCGCCGTAGTGCAAGATGTGGCCGCTCGTGCTCGCTTGATTACTCTCGTTGGATTCCGAGACGTTGTTGAAAATGTCCGCAATGGCCTTGACGTAATAGTCAACGTCGTTTGTAAGGCCCGTTTCGTTGGGATCAAAGAAGAGGTAGCTGCACGCCTCGCTGTACCAAGTGGAGAACGAGCCGACGCTGCAAGTTGCGATCCGGCTGTCAGAGGTCGTGACAAGCGGGTCCGAGGAGAGGTACAGTCCCACGGTGGACGACTGACTCACCGGATTGCTGACATAATTGTGGTTCAAGACCAGGAAATTCATGAAGCCGTAGCCGCCCACCGGCAATGTTCTGGGGTAAACAGATGTCGGGGTTAGACCCAAGTCGGGGCTCCCGGATCCGGTCGGATTACTGATCGTGATGTTCCCGACGTTGAGCGCAGATCCTTCGTTGGCATTCGCCTCGCCCACGAAGACTGCCCATATCTTGTAGCTGCCCGTCGCTGTCAGCGTGACGCTACTGAGACATTCAATTGATCCCTCAGCCGGGGCAGCGGCGGTGCAAGTGCCGACCCTCGTGGCCGATGTGAGCGGATTCGGCGGACTGCCAGCTGATGTGGCCGTTCTGTGGAATTCCAGGTTGACGTCATCCACTTCGGGGCCGTCGCTGATAATCCTTACCGAAATTGGAGCGTCGACATTCACGAATCCCGTGCTTGCCAAAAACTTCGCCGTCGTCGAGAAGCTAAGGTTCGGCACCGGTACGGTCCAGGTACCCTCGACCGAACTGTCGGAGTAGCTGACCGCGTCGGTAACTTCCAGCGTTACGTTCTTTGCCGTAGCCGACGAGAACGGTGACCTGAACGCAAGAGCCCACGTAACGGACAATCTATTGTTTGGTGCATCGACTGTAACGTCAGACGTGGAATCCAATATGCAGCGCGCATTCTGCGCAAAACTCCCGGCGGGGACCTCAATCCAGGTCAGGTTGTCGACGGAACTGAGGACGTGAAAAGAGTTGGTCAACCGCTCGTACCGGACATAGCAACCCGCGCTTGGCGTGTCGCCGATGCGCAAGTACATGTCTTTCAGCGTCTCCTCTCCATCCGGGTCATAAAAGATGCCGGTGAACTCCTGCTCGCCGTTGGAGCCCGAAGTTGGATTAACCGAGATGACTTGCGGCGCTACACCCGAACCCTGCGTGACCGTGACCGCACCCGGCGCGCCGCCCGCAGACACTGCTTTGAAATTGTTCGTTTCATCGAACTCAGCAACGACAGGCGGCTGGTCGATAAACGCCCCCAGATAATAGGTTCCGGGCGTGAGGCCCGACGGTACTTGGACGTTGACAAATCCGCTAGCGCCTGTAAAGCCCGACCCCAACGCCACTGCCGTACTACTGGCGGTGTCGCCGGTGGTGATCGTTCCGTCGGTCGAGAAGTAGAACTTCACCGCTGTAGCGCCGCTGGTCGCACCGCCGCCGTTCCCAAACGTATAGTCGACACGAATCGTGCCTCCGGCCGGACCGCTCGAAGCGGCGGTCAGCGAATCGATGCGAAGATCCGGATTACCCGTCAATGCAGGTACATCCACCGTCAGCAAGCGGTTGCCGACGTAGATGTATTCCTTTGACAGCTCCTGGGCGCCGCTAGCCGCCGCGAAGAGAATGAGGAGGCTGAGCAGCCACAGATGACGCCTCATCGCTGGATGCCTCCTTCGGTCCGTGCGGCGGAGAAGCGCGGCGTAATCAGCAGCAGGATGCTCCCGCTAGGGTCCGATTGCCGAAGGCTCGCGACCCGGCTCAATACCGGCGAGTTCTCCAGACCCGGTGCACGACGCAACGCGCGAAGATCCTCGTCCGTAAGCAGACCGGCCACCGCGATGGTCTGATCGGACTGGACGCGGAGGACATCGCTGAACTCTCGAAACGTCAATTGCGGGGTAATTCGATCGCCCGCTTGCTTTGAACGCTCAAAATCGACGCCGTTAATCAACGCATCGAGCTGGATATACAGATCGCCTGCGCGCGCTTTATGGGGCCGGAATGCGACTTTGAGTCCGAAGTCTCGCTCCGTCCGCTTGGGTGACGGCGACTCTTGCTGCGGCAGCGGCGGAGCCACAATATCCAGTGCCTGGGGCCCGCGTTCTTCGATCGTCGCTGTTGCGCGGACCGAAGGCGCTACGCTTCGTCCGCCGATGAGAAAACTGGCCTCTCTGTCAGGCGCGACTACCATCGTTTCTTCCAGCAACGGCACAATGGAGCCTACCCGCCGCTGAGAATCCGCTTCTCGTTTGCCCTGCCTTGCGGCGTCGAGCCGGAACGCATGCAAGTCATCAGGCTGTCCCACAACGTCTTCGGTAGCTTTAAATGCCGTGACCGCGTCGCGGGCCTCCGAGGACGCCCAAACCATCTCGACGTGGATCGAGAACGTCTCTTCCTGCGCCGGAAGGGCCGTGGCGGCCCAAGCAGCGAGAACAATATAGTTGGCAATGGTTCGAGTCGGCCGAACTCGTAGAAGCAGAGAGAGTGGTCGCATGAAGGTCCGAGAGTATCCGAATATGAAGAAAAAATCGTTTAAGTAGTCACTTGTTTTCTATTATTTGCGCGACTCCGCCGTGAGCCAGGCGTCACCACACTCGCAAATATCGCTTAGCACAACTGGTGGATTACTCAACCAGTGCCGGTCTCGCTTCGAGAGGGATCAATCTATTTTATTTCGGTGAAGCGGCGGCTCGGATCGATGGTAATTGGCCGCATGGACACACCCACTTCTTCAAGCTTTGCTTCGTTTCGACGCCGAGTCGCCTTCGCGGCGCCAAATGCTGGCTTCGGGCCGAGCCGCTTGCAACGCGGTGGGCGCGCCAGTCGCCGCCACCTCAGCAGCTACAAGGCGGCCGTTGACATAGATAAACTCGCTGGCCGGAGTTTAACAGAGCAGGCTAGGCTCAAAGACTGGCCGGAGTAGAACGCCCGCGTGCGCCGCCGCGCGAGAGAGCGGCGGGCGGCGCCTCTCGCAAATTGCAAGTGGATCATAAGACCTTCTATAAAAACGATAAGGGCTAGAATGCATCTCGATGGTAACTGCCGGATACAACATCACAGCCACGCGACATGTTCATTAGTGTCACGCGCAGAACAATGCTGATTTGCCAACTTTATCAGCGCCTGGGGAAATGTCAAGAATTTTCTAAGACATTACAAAGTAATTACAAATACGCACTCTGATAAAGAAGCGGTTCAGAATATAATTTCGTCGAGCAGAAGCCACCTGCCATCGTTCTTCTGCGAAGGCACCTCAGAAAGCTGAGTTTCGCTGGATCGCCGGACCAAGAGGAGTCAAGACGGACAGCAGGGATTTGGGCACGATCTCGACAGCGACTCCCAAGCCGAGGTAAGCGGTCAGACAACCTCAGGAGGATAGCGTGCTGCACAGGAATACTGGAATCGAGAGGAACTCTACCAAGAGGTTTGGTCGATGGCGATGTCGACTCCCGCGAAGAGGCACGGCATCTCCGATTTAGGACTGGCGAAATCTGCCGGAGGCTCGAGATTCCCGTTCCTGGTCGCGGTTACCGGGCCCGGCTGGCCACGCCGTCGTTCAGACTCCTCTACCCCAGCTGACCAACTCGCCCTGGTTCGAGAAGCCGCCCCCTCGCCAGGAGCCGCCGTCGCTCGCACGTATCGCGAACGAAGAGGAGCAGGCGGCTAGTCGAGCGACTGGCATCTCTTCGCGGTACCGACGTACTCAAGCGGGGATGCCTGTCGCACCCCCTGCTCGCCCAGGCTCGCGATGCTCTGAAAAGAGCCCCTACCGAAGATCGAAGCATCCTGCGGGGGCGCGATCGCTGCGTGAATATCCGCGTTTCCAGAGAAAGTCTTGATTGGGCCCTTCGCGCGATGGCAGGCTTCATCGAACTCGCTGAAGCAGAGGGGTTTTCCGTTGGGTCGACCAAGGCCAGCACGAGGGCACTTCGCTCGCCGCATTTGGTGAGCACGTGCAGTTTGGACTCTTCGAGAGGGTACAGCGTTGTTCCAGACGACGAGACGTCGGCACCGACGTGTAAGCGCGTGCTGATCTACGGTCGAGTATAAGCCCAGGAGCGAGCTCCTCGGTGAGGCCTTCAGCATTTTGGGGTGGGCCTCGATCGACGTGGAAAGAAGGTAGAGCCGGGCGCATGGAGGAACTTATCCCATCTGTGTTGGCGGAGTTGGTGCGAATCGCTTTGGCCCATCGCTCCGAGCAGCGACGGTGAGCCGTCCTTGAGACTGAGCGCCGGCGAAAGGAGGAAGCGAGGGCCGCGCTCCGAGCCGCTATCCAAGCGGAGGAAGCTAGGGTTCGCGACTTGCGGCGTCTTGCGGTGGAGTGGACAAGGGCGGAACAGCTGAGGACTTTCATCTCGGCTGCCCGGCATTCAGGTCAAGAGCGCGGCTGCTCGACAGAGCGTGGAACGCCATTTGGCGACTGGCTCGTCTGGGCGGAGCAGCAAGTAGATCGACTCGACCCTCTTCGAGAAAGTCCAGAGTCAATCATCGACCGCAAGTCGGAATGCGAAGCGGAAAGACCCGTGTCATACAGCTACCGCAGGCCCACGTACCCCTTCCGGTTCAACAGACCCGTCTGGCGGATCGGTTTTACCGCCGGTCAAGAATCGCTTGCATCGAAAGACCCGAAAGATTGACCGGAATCAACGGGACTAACTTGTCGGGGCAATCTGCGGCACTGCGGTAGGACAGCAGCAGGCCATTGTTGATGGACTCGCCTCGGGAACCGCAAGCCCTGACGCGTTACGGCCTCCGAAATCAGCCGTTCGAATGGTTCATGCCAGACTTTTCCACCCACTCCTGACAGAGTACGACGTTCCGGGGCCCTCGGATGCGCCGCCCGCCGCTAGCATAGTCTCAAGGGTTGAATGGTCGGCGCCTCGGATCCGGAAGGCGATGAGCCGCCAGAATTTGATCGCCGACAGGTTTCAAGAACTGCGAACGCACCACCCCAAGAAGAGTTGCACCCTTCTCGAGGCTTTCAATGTGCGTTCCGGTCGGTGCCGATGCCAACTCGGGCTTGATCATGACGAAGCCCGTCTGCCCCCTACACGCTACGACCTTAGTGTCTAGAGAGGTGAGGTGGTCAAACAAGTGGTGATCGCGGTGAAAGAGATTGGGCGTGATCGACTGCCGTCAGCCCCTTCGCAATTCGCATGAGTTGTCTGGCCCACGCTTCCAGGGCCTCGCGTTTCTCGCGGTCGTATCCAAACTTGTCGTAAATGGAGGTCACTGACGAGTTCTCGGAATGGTTGAGGATCTTGCTGAGCACCAGCCTGGAAGTTCCGAGGCTCGCGATCTGGCTCGCTGCTGTCCTTCGAAGGTCGTGTGCCCTATAGTCGGCGACACTCGCCGCATCCCTTATGCGTTGATGCGCCTTCTGGAGTTCTTCTACGGGCTCTTCGGGACGCCTCCGGCTAGGGAAAACCCAGGGTGAGACCTGACGCCGCTTGCTCTCGAGCTTTCGGTGCCGTTGAAGCTTGGTCAAGATCTTGACCGAGGGATCGCTCAACGGCACTCGGTGGGCTATGCCGTTCTTTGCCCGGTCGGCCGGAATAGTCCAAGTTGCCGTATCGAAGTCGATATCCTGCCACCGCATGGTAGCGAGTTCTCCGCCACGTTGGGCCGTCAGCAGCCGAAGCCGGTACAGGGCACCCATATCCGCGTGTGACTCGGCTTCCATCGCTGCCCAGACCTTGCGAATTTCCTCCTCGCTCAGCACGCGGTCACGCCGTTGCTCGACACCCGGTTGAGCAACCGCCGTACAGGGGTTCGACTCGACTAGATCTTGAGAAAGGCCCCAGTTGAAGATTTTGCGCAAACAGGCGAGCGTTCGGTTCGCCATCGTTGGCGCGCTCTCTGCCATCGCCTCCAGCATCACCCGCACTTCCGCTCGGCTGATGTCGCCGGGTTTGCTGTGGCGCCATCGCGGGAGCAGATAACGGTTAATGATTCGCTCGTCGGCCTTCCAGGAGCGCTTGCGCTTCTTTGCCCAGCGTTCCAAGTAAGCTAAGGCGAGCTCCTCAAAGGTGCCAGCCTGCCGTTCAGCGATCTTCTCCGCGGCGGGGTCTGATCCCAACTGAGCCGAACGTAGGGCCTCGCGCGCCTTGTCGCGAGCGTCAGCCAGCGTTAGCGGGGGGTACGTGCCGATCGTGAGGCGGCGAAGTCTGCCGTTGTGGCGGTACATCGCAACGAAAGTCTTGACGCCCGCAGGGCTTACGCGAACGGCGAATCCCGGCAGGTTGCTATCGAAGTACTCCGTCCGATTTGGGCCCGGCTTCAGGGCCGCCAGGCTCTTGGCCGTCAGGTTCACGCGCATGCCATCCTCCAGTCCCGCCAGTGTAGGAAAATCACGAAGTCTAATGGGGTAACACTTGGGTAACAGATTCTCGAAACTTCCTGAGACAGGGTAACACGGAAAGATTCCAATAACCACATTTATTTGTAGTTAGATAGACGTTTCACTGTGTTTCATGAATCACCAGGTCGTAACGCAATTGCAATGACTCTTAATCACTAGGTTTAGGGTTCGAGTCCCTGCGCGCTCACCACTCAAAGCCAACTTTGCGTGACGTCTAGGGCGCCAGCGGCCTGGTTCGGGTAAAATCGAGCCTCCAGTCCTTTGCCAAGACGGCGAAGTCGACTGATTCCTGCCGTGAACGCTGTTGAAATTGAGGAAGCGGTCTCGAACCTTGCGGCTCAGCCCTTCGACCCCGCCGAGTTTCCGTTTGCGTTTCTTGCGGCGTTCGGTAACAAGGAGACGACCATCAAGCGGCTGCGTTCGGGCTCGTCGAACAAGTCCGACGTCGGCGGGGTGCTGCAAACAAACAACATCCACATTGCGGTATCGCCGCCGGGCGAGACGGCGAAGACCCTCGCCGCGCTGAGGGAAAGCCCGGCGACGGCCAAGGCGAAGGCGCGGTTCATCGTCGCCACAGACGGGACGCACTTCGAGGCGGAGGAGTTGGAGTCGGACGAGCCGCCGGTTGCCTGCGCCTATCGGGACTTCCCGGATCACTTCGGCTTCTTTCTGCCGCTGGCCGGCATTACGACGGTCAAGCAGGTGCGCGAGAGTTCGTTCGACATCCGGGCGACCAGCCGGCTGAACCGGCTCTATGTCGCGCTGCTGCAGGACAACCCGGAATGGAGCACGGCCGAGCGGCGGCCCGACATGAACCATTTCATGGCGCGGTTGATCTTCTGCTTCTTCGCAGAGGACACCGGCATCTTCATCGGCAAGGTTCTATTCACGGCCACGATCGAGCAGATGAGCGCTCGGGACTCGTCCGACACGCATTGGGTCATTGGCGAGATTTTCCGCGCCATGAACACGAAGGGGGAGGATCGGCCGGCGGCGAATCTGCGTCCTTGGGCCGACACGTTTCCCTATGTGAACGGCGGGCTCTTCTCGGGCAAGATGGATGTGCCGCGCTTCAGCCGGATCGCCCGCTCCTATCTGCTGCACATCGGCGGGCTGGATTGGAAGAGGATCAACCCCGACATTTTCGGCTCGATGTTCCCAGCCGTCGCCGAGGACGAGGAACGCAGCGCGCTCGGCATGCACTATACCAGCGTGCCGAACATCCTGAAAGTTCTGAACCCGTTGTTTCTCGACGATCTGCGCGCGAAGCTCGATGAGGCCGGAGACAACGCCCGCACGCTGCTCAATCTGCGCAAGCGCATGGCGCGGATCAGGGTGTTCGATCCCGCTTGC
>CAZYOX010000080.1:0-3617 GCA_964649285.1 uncultured Bryobacterales bacterium
CACTGCAGCTCAATATCGCAACCGACCAGATTCGTAATGCTTTCATGCCGTGGACCTCTGCTTGAGTCATTCTATACTTGTCACTATATTTTGGTCCTAGCGCTCTGCGTTTGGCCAAGACCATGTGGAGACTATACACAATGCGCGGACTTCTCTCGCCGGCCCTACTTTGCCTTTGTACGATTACACTCGGCGGCGCCGCCGCTCAGGCGCAGGACTGGCGGACGGCGGGTTACGACGCACAGCGCTCGCAATGGGTTCGCTCGGAACGCGATATAGCGCCCGATACCGTGAAGAGTCCGGGCTTCCAACTGCTGTGGAAGATGCAGTTCGAGAACGAGCCGAAGCAGATGAGTTCGATGACGACGCCAGTGCTACTCGATCGCCTGGTGGGTTTTCGGGGCTTCCGTGCCTTAGCCTTTTTCGGGACAAGTTCCGGAAGGATCTACGCTGTGGACACGGACCTGGCGCGCATTGAGTGGGAGAGGAGAATTGAGTCGGGCCCGACTCCGGCGAATGCGACAATCGCCTGCCCTGGCGGCTTGACGGCGGGGCTCGCTCGCCCGACTCGTGCGGAATTCCCTCCCCCGAGCTTCGGCGGAGGCGGACGCCGCACGCCCGCCTCAAGCGGCGTGGGCCAGCCTGCAGCCGGAGCGGTCACGCTGCAGCAAGAGCGGCCAGCGCCGCGGGCCGCGGAAGATCCCACGCCCTCGGCGCGGGTCGGCCAGCCTGTAGGGAATCCATTGGCCGGGCTCAGCCTGCTCTATGCGGTGACTAGCGACGGCATGTTCCATTCGTTACATGCATCGAATGGAGCCACGCAGGTGGCCCCGATTCCTTTTCTGCCGCCGAACGCGCACGCGCGGGGATTGATTGTGATCGATGATATGGCCTATGTCGCAACCGTTAATGGTTGCGGCGGCGTGCAAGACGGAGTTTGGGCGCTGAATCTCAAAACGAAGGAAGTAACCCAATGGCCCACATCGGGTAGTGAGGCGAAGATCGCCGGCGGAATGTTCGGCTTCGCCATGGGCTCGGACGGCAAGGCTTACGTCGGCAACAGCCGCGGCGGCGTCAATATCCTCGAACCCAAGACGCTGGAAGCGTCCCAAGCAGTTCGCGTGTACGGCGAGAGCGCCAGTTTAACGGCGACACCGATCGTAGTGGACTTTGATGGCCGCGACTACATGGTGGTCGCCGGCAGCGACGGCTCGATCAGCATGCTCACCGCCGAAATGAGTTCTCCCGCAACGGCGAAAGGTTCCACGCCTGCCTCGGCGCTGGCGGCATGGAAAGACGAGGCCGGCGCCACCTGGGTGTTGGCTTCGACCGAGAACAGCATCGACGCCTGGAAGGTCACGGCGCGCGACGGCGCTCCGACTATGGAGCGCGGCTGGAGCAAGGCCATCGCCGCGCCGCTGCCTCCGATGATCGTCAACGGCGTGATCTTCGCGGCCGCCAGCGGCGAGTATCGCGACAGTGATAGTGCGGAGGAGCGCGTACGGCGGTCGACGCACGCCACGCTTTACGCTCTCAACGGCGAAACAGGGGCCGAGTTGTGGAACAGCGGCGATCTGATCCAGTCATTCGCGACCGGAGCCGGGTTGGCGGCAGGCAATCTCCATGTCTACATCTCAACGTACGACGGCTCGATGTACGCCTTCGGCTTCCCAATGGAGCATTAGACTGAACACATGACCTTTTTGGCGCGCACTGCGGCCTTAGCGCTGCTCCTCTCCGTTTGCGGATTCGCACAATTGCCCGACGGGCCCGGCAAGGCCGAGACCGAGCGGCTGTGCGCAAGCTGCCACGAGCTCAATAAGTCCATATCGCTGCGGCAAGACGAAGCAGGCTGGGGCGCAACCGTGCAGAAGATGATCGCCTTCGGCGCGAAGATCGAGACGGACGAGATGGTAGCCATCGTGAAGTATTTGGCCAAGTCCTATCCGCCGGACGAATTGCCGCCGCTGAACGTGAACAAGGCGCGCGCGATCCAATTTGAGAGCCGTTTGTCATTGCTGCGCTCGGAAGCGGCAGCGATCATCAATTACCGCAAGGAGCACGGCGATTTCGCCTCGCTCGAAGATTTGAAGAAGGTGCCCGGCATCGACTTCGCCAAAATTGAGGCCAAGAAAGACAGCTTGGTTTTTTAAGGAGCCGCCCATGTCCGTTCGATTGCTCATCGCCCTGCTCTGTTTCACCGCCGGCAGCGCATTTGCGCAGCCCAAGATGCCGACGCCGATTTCTGACGACACGACGGGCTTCACCCAAATCTTCGACGGCAAGACCCTGACGGGCTGGGACGGAGACCCGGGGTTCTGGAGCGTGAAGGAGGGCGCGATTGTCGGCGAAAGCACGGCGGCCAATCCGGTCCAGATCAACACGTTCCTGATTTGGCGGGGCGGCGCGCCTGGCGATTTCGAATTGAAGCTAGAGTACAAGATCAACAGCACCAACAGCGGCATTCAGTACCGCAGCGTGGAATTACCGGACGTCGGCAAATGGGTATTAAAGGGCTACCAGGCGGATATCGACGCCGAGAACCGCTACTCCGGGCAGATTTACGAAGAGCGCGGACGGGGTTTCTTGGCATTGCGCGGCCAAGTTACGCACGTCGCCAACGGCAAGCTGCCCGCGGTGCAGGGCTCGCTGGGCGACGGCGAGGCACTGAAGGCGCTCATCAAAGTCAACGACTGGAACAAGTTTCATCTCATCGCGCGCGGCAACATCCTCACTCAAATCATCAACGGCCAAACGATGAGCATGGTAATCGACGACGACCTGAAAAATCGTTCGCTAGGCGGGCTGATCGGAATCCAAATGCATCGCGGCGACCCGATGAAGATCGAAGTGCGCAATGTATGGCTTAAGCCGCTCTAGAAGTCTTATCAGGGCCCGGAAATTCCGGCCGTAGGACGCCGAAACCGGCTTCGATGACGGCGTCTTCTTCCGCCGTGAAGAACCTTGTCGTCGACAATACCGGCGCCCACGCACGCACTCCGCGCTTCTAGGCATGCTGACCAGCAGGCAACGATGGGATGCAGGGGCTTCCCATCGGGTAGCCAGAACGCCAAGGAACCCCATCGTCCCCAGCCGCCTTGGGGAGACGCGAGGCGGAGTGTAAGGTGAGGAGGATGCAGCGAAGCAAACCGGCAGCGCCCGACAATACGGCGGTACGAGTCGCTCTATGGCGCGCCCAGCACGCTCAGATCGATCCCCAGCCGCGTGTGCTCGAGGACGAAATCGGTTTGCAACTGGCGGCGCCGGATAAAGACTGGCGCCTCCGGCCTGACATGGATCCCGAAGCGACGAAGCTCTTCCGCGCCTCCATCGTGGCCCGCGCCCGCTTCATCGAGGACTTGGTGATGGAGCAGCCAGGCAGGATTGGCCAGTACGTGATCCTGGGCGCCGGTCTCGACAGTTTTGTGCAGCGCAGGCCGGAGACCGCTTCCAGCCTCAAGGTGTTTGAGATCGACCATCCCACGACTCAAGAATGGAAGCGGCGGCGCCTGATCGAGTTGGGTTTCGGCATCCCGGAGCGGCTGCGGCTCGTTCCGGTCGACTTCGAAGCGGGCGATTCTTGGTGGGACAAAATCCAGGCGGCCGGCTTCGACGCA
>CAZYOX010000080.1:3627-13478 GCA_964649285.1 uncultured Bryobacterales bacterium
AGACGCGCCCGCTGTAGTGGCCTGTTTGGGGGTCAGCGTGTACCTCACCAAGCTGGCGATTGCAACGATGATGCGCCAGGCGGCAGCGCTCGCGGCGGGTTCCACGTTTGTGATGACCTTTCTCGTGCCGCCTGAGCTCATGGAACCCGAGATCCGTCAGGCGTTCGCGATGGCAGATAAGGGCGCGCGCGAGAGTGGAACGCCCTTCATCAGCTTTTTCGCCCCGAACGAGATGGTGCGATTGGCTCGCGAGGCAGGCTTCAAAGAAGCTCAACACGTATCCGGCGAGGATCTCGCACAGCGCTATTTCGCCAGCAGGACAGATGGCCTCCGCCCGCCCAAACACGCCGAAGACCTGCTGGCGGCGCGGACGTAGCCTCAGTTAGCCAGCCACAGACGGCCGGTTGGCGGCGTACGCGAGGATGACGTGGTCCTCGACGAGTTTGTATATGGCGTCGAGGTGATCGCGGCGATCGCCGCCGGGAGCGGTGGAGGAAGTCGTCACGGCGACAACGTCTAGGTCCGGAATGACGAAGATGAATTGTCCGCCATAACCCCAGGCGTAGTAGGTGCGGAAGCCGCCCAAATCGCGTATCCACCAGCAATAGCCGTAGAGCCGCCGCGTGTCGCGCCAGGAACGCGTGCGGGGCGTCAGCGACTCACGCACCCAGTTCTCGGAAATGACTTGCTTGTCTGCTTGGCGGCCGCCATGGAGGTAGAGCTCGCCGAAGGACAGCATCTGGCGCGGAGTCAGCTCCATGTCGTTGCCGCCGAAGTAGATGCCCTGCGGATCGGTGGGCCAGCGCGGAAGAGCGAAGCCCAACGGCTGGGCGAGAGCCTCGTCGGCGAACTTCCAGGTATTACCGCTGACTTTGGTGAGGATGGCGGACAGCAAATGCGTGTTGCCGGTGCTGTAAATCATGCGAGCGCCGGGATCGCGCACGAGGGGCTGCTCCAGGGCGTAACGCACCCAGTTGGAGCTAGACACCCAGGAGCCGTAGTTGCGGTTGCTGGTCGACTCGAGGCCTGAGCGCATGGTCAACAGATTGCCGATGGTGATGGATCGTTTTTTGATGTCGGCGTCGGCGCTCAGCAGCTTAGGGAAGTACTGCGCGATGGGCTCATCCACGCTTTCAATTAGGCCGCGGTCGACGGCAATGCCGATCAACGCGGACATGACCGTCTTCGAGGCCGACTTAATGTTGGCGGCACGCGAGGCGCGGGCGCCGCGGTAGTAGCGTTCGAGAACGAGCACGCCTTGATGGCTAACGAGCAGACTGTTGAGGCGCGGGAGAGCTTCACCGGCTGCTTCCGCTGCGGTGAGAGAAACCTCGCCGGCAGCCAATGACTGACGAACGGCAAATAACGGCGCAGCAAGCGCGGCGCACACAGACCTTCTGGTTGGGCGCATCGGGAGTTATTTTACCCGAGGTTTCTCGGCGCGTTGCTCGGACGAATCAAGGACTGCTCAAGCGCAGACGCTAACGTTATGTTTGCGGCAGCCTCTCTGGTCGTGCAAGCGCTTGGCGTGCGACGGCCTCTTGCGGCTCTTCTTCCATTTCGAGCCTTTCAGAGGCTTCATCAATCTCGACGGTTTCGGAAACGTCAGGCTTGCGCCGCCTCCGCATGTCGTCGAAAAGCGAGTAGGCGACGGGCGTAACCAATAACGTCAGGCCCAGCGACAGACTTTGTCCGCCGATGACGACGACGGCGATTGCGCGGCGCTCTTCGGCGCCAGGGCCGGTTCCCAATGCCAGGGGCGCCATGCCCGCGACAAGGGCGAGGGTCGTCATCAAGATGGGTCTGAGACGGTCGCGGTTGGCCTGGATGATCGCTGAGTAGCGATCCATGCCTTGCGCCCGCAACCTGTTCATGTGATCGATCTGGAGAATTGCGTTCTTCTTTACAACGCCAAACAACACCAAAACTCCAAGCGCGGAGTATAGATTGAGCGTATTGTCGGTCGCCCATAGGGAAAGCAAGGCGAACGGAATGGAGATTGGAAGCGACAGCAGGATCGTCAGCGGGTGGATCAGGCTTTCATATTGGGAGGCCAGGATCATGTACATGAAAACGATCGAGAGCGCAAATGCTAGGAGGAACTCACGCCCGGTACGCTCCATTTCGCGCCCTTTTCCGGAAACGCTTGTGGTGTAGGCGGGCGGCATGTTCATATCCGCGGCCGCGGCTCTGAGCGCATCCAATCGGTCGGCCAAGGCAAAACCAGGGCCGACGGATGCCCGCAGGCTCGCTTGACGTTGGCGATCGAGCCGGTCGATACGCGAGGGGCTGGTCGATGGGACGATTCTAACCAAGCTGTCGAGCCGCACGAGCTCGCCGTTCTGCGTGGGCACATTGAGTAGCGAAATCGTGGCCTCGCGATCTCGATACTTTTGCAGGAGCCGCAGTTGCACGTCGTAATCTTCGTTCACGCTCGCATCGCGGAAGCGGGTGACTTCTTCGTCGCCGCCTACCATGAGGCGAAGAGAGCGCGCCACGTCGGCCGTGGAGACCCCAAGATCGGCCGCCCTCTTCTTGTCGATTTCGACCCGCAATTCTGGGCTCGTCAACTTCAAGGTGGTGTCCGCATCCAGAATTCCGCCGAGCTCCAGCGATCGCACGCGGAGTTCCTCGGAATACTCGGCCAGACGCTCCAAGTCCGGTCCGCGAATGACGAAATCGATATCGGAGCGTCCGCCGCCGATGTTAAATGATCGCGGGTTGGATACGGACGTGCGCAAATCAGGGTACTTGGCTAACTTGGCTCGAACGTCCGTCATGACGTCGCGCGTCGAGTAATTGCCGCGGAACGCGGCCATCGGATCGCCCTGGGCAAGGCTCCGGAAGAACCGCGAGAACGAGAAGAGGCGTTCTTCATGAGGAGCCACCCGGACGTAGGCGCTGCCTTGGTTGACGCCGCCCATAAAGCCGCCGCCGACTTCCGAGAAGACGGTGCGAACCCCGCGCGTTTCCTCTAGGTCTTGCTCGATGGAGCGCATGACTTGATCCATCGCTTCCACGCTCGCGCCTTCCGGTCCGGTAATGCGGATCTCAAATTCAGCTTCATCGACATCGCTGGGGATGTATTCCTGGCGAACCGACTTATAGAGGGGGATCGAAGTTAAGACGACCGCAACGGCTAAACCCGCGACAGCGAATCTGTGCGCCATCGAGAATCGCAGCATCCTCGTATAGAGGCTATCGATTGCCGCGTAGAACCCCTTTCTGGAGGAGGCTCCATGACCGTGCCCCGCACTGGCGTCCTCAGCTCGCAGCAGCCGCGCACTCATCATCGGCGTCAACGTGAAGGACACCAATAAGCTGACGACGATTGCGACCGCAGCGGTGATGCCGAATTGGTAGAGGAAGCGTCCCGAAATGCTCGACATGAACGATACGGGCACGAAGATTACGACCAAACTCAGCGTGGTCGCGAGGACCGCCAGCCCGATCTCGCGCGTTGCTTGGCTGGCGGCTTCAAAGGGCTGCATGCGCTTCTCTTCGACGAAGCGGAAGATATTCTCCAACACGACGATGGCGTCGTCGATGACGATGCCGACCATGAGAACAAGCGCCAGCATGGTCACGCTGTTGAGCGTAAAATCCAGCGCCTCCATCATGCCGAAGGTGGCGATCACCGAGGATGGGATCGCGATTCCGGCGATGATCATGCTGCGCCAACTCTTCATGAACAGCAGCACCACCAGGCAAGCGAAAAGGCTGCCCAAGACCAGATGGGTATTGATCTCGTGAAGTGCAGCCTTGATGTAGCGGGACTGGTCCTGAATAACCTCGGCCTGGACTCCCCCGGGCAGTAGGGGCCCAAGCGCCGCCAGATTGGCCTTCACGTCGTCGATTACGGCCACGGTGTTGGCGCCGGACTGCCTGCGGATGGCCAGCATGACGGTGGGCTGGCCGTTCAAGCGCGCCAGCGAGCGTTGTTCCTTGGTGCCGTCCTCTGCATAGCCGATATCCGACACGCGGATCGGCGCTCCGTTCACCGTGGAGATGACGAGCTCGTTGAAGTCTTTGGGATCGGCGATCCTACCGATCGTACGGAGCGTCTTCTCGTGCCCCCCAGATGTCACGTTTCCGCCCGGTATGTCGGAATTCTGGCGGATCAAGGCGTCAGCGACGGCAGTAATGGGTAGTCCGTAAGCGGCCAAGCGGTCGGCATCCGCCCAAATGTTAATAGCCCGCTCAAGGCCTCCCACGATCTGGACTTCTCCGACCCCCAGGGAGCGCTCCAGCTGCGGTTTCACGATCTTGTCGGCGATCTCTGTCAATTCGCGTATCGAGCGATCGCCGGCCAGCGCAATCGACAACACTGGGGCATTCTCGTTGTCGAATTTCGAAATGAACGGCGGCTCGACGTCGGTCGGCAGCCGCCGGACCACCGTCGCCACGCGATCACGAACGTCCTGAGCGGCCACATCGATGTCCCGGCTCAGATCGAAAGTCGCTATGATTACCGAGCTTCCTTGCCCGCTAATCGAGCGCAGTTCGCGGATGCCCTCGACTGTGTTGACTGCTTCCTCGATGACGTCCGAGATCAAAGACTCGACTTCTTCCGGCGAGCCGCCCGGCAGGGTGGTGCGCACCGCCACCGTCGGCAGATCCACTTCCGGGAAGCGGTCTACTCCGAGACGGAAATAGCTCGATGCTCCAACGACCACCAGCGCCAGGATGATCATCGCGGCGAATACAGGCCGCTTAATGCAAACGTCTACGAACTTAAACATGGAGAAAGCCCAAATCCTATTGAGTTGCAGTAACAACCTGGCCGGCGATAAGATCTCCCGGCTCTACGATGACTTTATCGCTCGCTTTAAGCCCCGATGTAATCTCGATGCGGTCGTTCGCCATACGCCCGGTTTGAATAGTCTTCTCGGCGACGCGGCCGTCTTCTACGGTCATCACCTTTTGAATGCCCGCAAACGTCACCAATGAAGATGCCGGCACGAACAGAGCGGGTTCCGCGGCTATGGTAACGACTTCGGCGCGCGCAAATGCACCCGGAGGCAGAAGTCCATGGGGATTGGGCACTTCAGCTTCGATCAGCTGGGTCCGGTTCGTCGGATCGATCGCCGGACTGATGCGCGAGATCCGGCCTTCATAGGTGCTTGCGTCCTGGTCAACCCGCACCAGCACCTTCTGGCCCATATGCACATCGGCAGCGGCCCGCTCGGGGATCGGCAACCGCAGCCGAAGCGGATGAATGCGGACGATCGTCACAATCGGCGCTCCGGCGGGCAGATACTGACCAACTGAGGCCTGCCTGTCCAGGATCGCGCCGTCGATAGGGGAGGTCAAATCGGCGTAGGAACGCATCTGCGAGGCTAATTGTAATTCGGAACGCCGCTGGGCGAGCATGGCCTGCCGGTTCCTTATCTCTTCCACCGCTTCGTGATAACGGCTCTCGGCCACTTGGAACTGCGCGACGGCGGTGTCGTAATCGGCGCGGGGGATCAGATCTTGGTCGAACATTTGCTGGGCCCGATCTTGCTTGACCTTGGCATCGTTCAGCATCACTTCGGCTTGGCGAACGAGGGGCGTTTCTTCCACGTCCACGTCATCGTCAGTTCCCGTCTGGGGCAGCCCCAGACGGGCGCGGGCCTGCTCCAGGGCCGCAACCGCCTGCCGGACGGCCAGATCGAGATCCGTCGGATCGAGGCGGGCAATCGGCTGGCCTTTGACCACGGTATCGCCTAGATCCACGAGGAGCTCTGCGACCCGGCCGGGCACCTTCATGGCGAGCTCCACTTGATCCTGAGCTGCCAGTGTTCCCGTCGCCTCAATCGTCCGCGGCACATGTTCCTGGAAGGGCTCAGTGACTTGTACGGTCCGGGCTCCGGACTCCGAATCCGACCCTTGGGGCCTGTTCGAGGCCGCCGCCGGGTTTCCGCCTTCACAGCCGCTCGTGAGCAGCACAAATGACGCCATCGCCAGCAGGGCAAGCGGCCCGCCCTGTTTTCTACCCAAACCCATAGTTCTCATTCGTTCGCCTTCTTGCTAAGACAGGAAATTCCTGCGTCAAGTTACACATTTCGCTGACAACAACGCGTGGAAATCCACGGCGGCTGGATCGCGGCGCAACCCCGGCAACTCGACGCGCTGAATTCGCGCCAACCGCCGAGATTACTAGGATGACTGAATCCCCGAGCCTGTGCGCAGCCCTCCAGCCTAGGAGCGCAGTCCAGCCGGGCCGGCAGCAAGCGTCGGAAGCTATTGTAGCTGTAGGCAGAACGGCCCGGAGGCCTTGGCAAATGAATAAGCAGAAAGGCACCGCGCCGTCGCCGCTTTGGGCGATCCGCGACAGCCATCGGTGAACGAACCCGGCGTCCTGGGCGGGTACACCGCCCCTTGGAGCCGCAGCATCAAGCGAACAGATTATGCAGTACCCGCCCTCCGACGTCTGTGAGCCGGAAGGGCCGGCCTTGGAACGTGTAAGTCAGCTTGGTGTGATCGAGGCCAAGCATGTGCAGGATCGTCGCTTGGATGTCGTGGACGTGTATCTTTTCGCCCACCGAGTAAAAGCCGAGCTCGTCAGTCTCGCCGATGCTGTGGCCGCGACGGATCTTGCCGCCCGTCATGATCATCGGAAAGGCGTCGATGTGGTGGTTTCGTCCCTGTTTGCCGGGAGCCTCGTCTTCGCGGATCTCCGCCATCGGGGTACGTCCGAACTCGCCTCCGAAAATAACTAGCGTGTCGTCGAGCAACCCGCGCTGTTTGAGGTCCTTGATAAGCGCCGCAGTGGGGCGGTCGATCTCTCGGGTCACTTTTTCGAGAGGTCCGCTGATGTCGGCGTGGTGATCCCAGTCGGTGTGATAGAGCTGGACGAAACGCACGCCGCGCTCGATCATGCGCCGCGCCAGCAGGCAGTTGTTGGCGTAAGACGCCTCGCCGGGCTTCGCGCCATACATGTCGAGCGTCTCTTGGGACTCTTGGCCAAAGTCGATCAAGTCGGGACCGCTCGTCTGCATGCGGTAGGCCATCTCGTAGGCGGCGACGCGGGTCATGATTTCCGGGTCGCCGTCATTCTCGTACTGCAGCAGATTCATCTCACGGACAGCTTCGAGCGTCGCGGCTTGCGAGGCCTTCGTCACGCCGGGGGCCGTGGACAAGTTGAGAATAGGATCGCCGCCGGAGCGGAAAGGCACGCCCTGGTACGCCGTCGGAATGAATCCGCTCGACCATAGTCCGGCGCCGCCGCGTGGCCCGCGCGGGCCGGACTGCAGGACGACGAAGCCGGGCAGATCGGAGGACTCGCTGCCGATGCCGTAAGTCACCCAGGAGCCGATGCTCGGACGTCCGAAGCGTATCGAACCCGTGTTCATGAAACACTTCGCCGGGGCGTGATTGAAATTGTCGGTTTGGATGCCGCGAACCATGGCGAAGTCATCGGCGACAGCGCCGATCTCGGGTACCAGATCCGAGGCCCACAGCCCGCACTGGCCGTGCTGCTTGAACTCCCGTTTCGTAGCCAGTAGATGAGGCTTGTTCTCGGCGAACGTGCCCATGAAAGCAAAGCGTTTGCCTTCGAGAATCGAATCGGGAGCGACCTCGCCGTCGTGCTTGCTCAACACCGGCTTGTAGTCGAACATCTCCAACTGGCTCGGGCCACCCGCCATGAACATGTAGATGACGTTCTTGACTTGGGGAGCGAAATGGGGCTCCTTGGGCGCCATGGGGCTGGCCGGGATGTCAGCGGCTGAGAGTGCACCGTCGGCCAGCATCGAAGCCAGCGCCACGCGGCCAATATTGACTCCGCAGTCCTTGAAGAAATGCCGGCGCGTCTTAGCTCGGAGAATTCGATCTTCAAAGGTCATCGCATTTACTCCCGCGTCATGAAGTCGTCCAGGTTCAGCAGCACGCGCCCGACCGAGGTCCAGGCAGCCAATTCGGGCGCCTCGGCCAAGGAGACCTCCAGCGCATCTGGATTCTCGGAACCTTCGGCCAACATCGAGACGAGCTGCAAGGCCTTTGTCGGCTGGGCCTGGTACTCGGCCCGTTCTTTCGCTAGATAGGTCGCCAGGCGATCTCTCTCGGCCGCCAGCGGCTCGCGGTTGAGCGCCAACAAGAAGGCATAGTCGAGGCGAGCCCGATCGTTATCCGCCGGCGCTTCTTCGATTGCGCGTTTGCCAAGGGCAATCGCAAACTCCAAGAATGACTGATCGTTCAGCAAAGTCAGAGCCTGCAGCGGGCTATTCGAGACGACTCGCCGCGTACAGGTTTCGGCGGCGTTCGGCGCGTCGAACAAGACTAGACTCGGCGGCGGCGACTGCCGGAAGAACACCGTGTACAGACCGCGGCGATAACGGTCAGGCCCCTTCGCAGTGGGCCATTCGCGGGGGATCTGCGTTGCCGCCATTGCGCCGCTGGGGATAGGCGGATAGACTCCAGGGCCGCCCAGTTGAGGGGCCAGCAAACCGCTGGCCGACAGGGCTGCGTCGCGTACGATCTCCGCGTCGAGCCGAATGCGCGATTGGCGTGCCAGCAGATTGTTGTAGGGATCGACTTCTTCCAATTCCGGGCGGTTGGCCGAAGACTGCCGGTAAGTCGCGGAGGTCACGATCAGCCGGTGCATGGCCTTCTGGCTCCAGCCCTTGTCCATGAACTCGACGGCGAGCCAGTCGAGCAATTCCGGGTGCGTGGGCGCGCTGCCCATGGCGCCGAAGTCGTTCTCGGTTTCGACGATGCCCTTGCCGAAGTAGCGCTGCCACATGCGGTTGACGGTGACCCGCGCCGTCAGCGGATTGTCGCGGCTGACAAGCCACTTGGCCAGGTCCAAGCGATTGCCGGTCACCGGCTTCGAACTCAGCGCGGCGGGGACGCCAGGCTCCACCTTCTCGCCGTGACGCAAAAAGTCGCCGCCAATATGGATAAAGGTTTCGCGGGGCTTCCCTTGCCGCTCGCGTGTGATGAGCGTACGGGTGACGACGGGCTTCTTCCAGCGGTAGCTGGCGCCAATACCGATGGGCCGCATGATTTCGCGTAGAGTCGACATGCGGGCGCGCAAGCCTTCATCCTCATGCAGCGGCGCATCGCCGACCTTGCGGGGCGTGGCCTGCAACTCGGCGATATAGTCGACAAGCTCCGCGCTAAGCGCATCCACTTGCGCCCAATAAGCCTTGGCCTCGGCGTCTTCTTTGGGAGTCCGCAAGTCGAGCATCGGCTCATAGAACTTGTAGCGGTCGTCAAGCGTCGAAATCTCGACCGTGTTGTTGTAGAAAGCGAAGAGCTGGTAGAACTCCTTCTGCTTGAGCGGGTCGTACTTATGATCGTGGCAGCGCGCGCAGCCGATCGTTAACCCCATGAAGGCGGAGCCGGTGGTCGCGACGCGGTCGGCGACAGCCTCGACGCGGTACTGTTCTTGGTCAATGCCGCCCTCGAAGTTCAACGGCGTGTTGCGGTTGAAACCCGTGGCAATGAGTTGCTCCTTTGTCGGGTTCGGCAGCAGGTCGCCGGCGATCTGCTCAATGACGAACTCACTGAAGGGCTTGTCTTCATTCAGCGCGTTGACGACCCAGTCACGGTAGGGCCAGATCGGACGTGGACCGTCGATGCTGTAACCGTCCGAGTCGGCATAACGCGCTAGATCGAGCCAGTGACGTCCCCAACGCTCGCCGAAGTGGTCGGAGGCCAGCAGTCGGTCAACGACCTTCTCATAGGCATCGGGGGAACTATCGGAGACGAACGCCTCAATTTCTTCGGGAGAAGGCAGCAGGCCGATGAGATCGAGACTCACCCGGCGGAGCAAGGTTTCGCGATCGGCTTCAGGCGCAGGCGCAAGGTTCTTGGCCTCCAGTTTGGCCAGGATGAAGCGATCGATGGGGTTTTTGGCCCAATCG
>CAZYOX010000081.1:0-13466 GCA_964649285.1 uncultured Bryobacterales bacterium
TACCGCGATCCTTCTCATCGTTCTGACTTCAAGGTAATCAGCGCGCTGTTACGGCTTGATTAAGAGAAAGTGAAGCTTCGCGGAAAGTTGGCTTAAGGTCTGAAGTCACTCCAATAGCGTCCCGGACCGTGCGTGATATGCTTGCCAGTTATGGCTTTTTGCACAAATTGCGGATCTCGAATGGATGACGGAGCGGCGTTCTGCGGCAGCTGCGGAACCTCTCTCAGCGGCGGCGCGGCCGTCGCCTCACGGCCTGCTCCCGTGCCTACTGCGCCCCTCGAATATGAGATCGAGGGCGACAACCTCGAGGTAGTCCGAATTCACATGAAGCCTGGGCAGGAGATCATTGCCGAAGCCGGCAAGATGGTCTACAAGACCCCTGACGTATCTTGGGAAACCAAGATGACCGGAGAGGGATTGGGCGGCAAGTTGATGGGGGCGCTGAAGCGCAAGCTCACCGGCGAGTCGTTGTTTCTCACCCACTTCAAGACGTCTGGCGGCGCCGGTGAAGTTGGTTTTTCCGGCGATTTCCCCGGACGCATCCAAGCGTTTGAACTCGTCGCCGGCCAATCCGTGCTTTGCCAACGCGATGCCTTCATCGTTGCCGAGGCGACCGTCCAGTTAGGTATCGCCTTCAACAAGAAGATCGGCGCCGGACTGTTCGGCGGAGAAGGCTTCATCTTGCAGAAGCTCACCGGACCGGGCACCGCCTTCATTCACGCGGGCGGCGATTTCGTGACCTTTCATTTGAAAGCCGGCGAGATGCTGCAAGTCGATACGGGATGCATCGTCGCCTTCGACGAGGGTGTCGCCTATGACGTACAGTTCGCGGGCGGTATTGCAACCGGCATCTTCGGCGGAGAAGGGGTCTTTCTGGCGACGTTAACCGGACCGGGCAAAGTGATCATCCAGACCATGACGCTGTCGAAGTTGCGGCGGCAGCTCGGCGGCGGTCTAGGCGCTAAGAGCGGCGGCGGAGAGGCCAGCGGTCTCGGGGCTCTGACTCAATTCCTAGGCAGCAACGACTGAGTCGGCGCCTGTCGGGTCTCCCTCCGCCCAGTCTTCGCCGTAGTGGATGGTGATTTCCTCGCCCCGCTCAATGTCCGAGAGCGCGTAAAGTTCGATTCCATTGAGCTCCGCGTTCGGCGTCGGATGGTGGTTGAGATAGCGCAAGGCATTGCGGCCGTCGACGCCAGACCAGCTGCCGTCGTCTTCTTCCACCCAGAGAACGTAACGCCCGTCCTCCTCGACGGTCGGGCCCACGTAGTCTCCAATGTAGCTTTCAGCAGGGATGAACGCCTGCGCGAAAACGCCGAAACCGTGAATAGGGCTGGGCCGGACGGAGATCCAGTCCAGGCGCACGCGTTCGGTGGGGTCAATCACAGGTATAAGGGGGAGCCGCAGAAAATCGTGAGGCGGACCCTAGGCCCGCCTCACGAAGCAACACTATTCGGCCAACTCGTCGGGAGAGCTCGCGCCATAGAAGCTGTACCACGAGGCGCACTTCGTCAGGCAGCCATTCACCGCATTGATGTTCTTGACGCCCTCATCTTCCAGCCAGTCCGTGAGAGCTTCGACGCCCTTCTCGGCATAGACGGGGATGCCGTCCTTCCAAGTGGCGCGGCCGCAAAGAACGCCAGAGTAATTGACGCCCGCTTCGGTCGCCCAGTTGAGCGCTTCGGTGAACTCCGGATTGCTGACGCCGGCGCTCAGGTAGATGAACGGACGTCGGGCAACTTCGGCGGCGGCGCGGAAGTGCTCAAGCACTTCCGTTTTGTCGTAGGCCTTTTCGCCCTTATACGCCAAAGCGCCTTCGGCGTAGGTCAAGTTGATCGGGATCTCGACCTTCAGTACGTCGACGTTGTAACGGTCTTTGGAGAACTCGCGCATCGACTCGATGACGACCTGCGGCTTCTTCTTGGCGTACTCCAGGCTCTTCTCGCTGCCGCCCTTCTCGTCATAGCCGACAAACTCCAAGAACAGCGGGATGCCGTTGGAGCGGCACTCGTCGCCGATGCGCTCGATGAACGCGTGCTTCTCTTCGTTACCTTCCTTGGATTCAAACGGCGTGTAGTAGATCAGCACCTTAATGGCGTTCGCGCCCGCTTCTTTGAGGCGGCGAACCGACATGTCGGGCAGCAAGTCTGCTTGGCGGCCCGGGCGGGTGTTGTCGTAGCCGCTCTGTTCGTAGCTGAGCAGTAGTCCGGCTCTCTTGTCGCGCGCCTCCGCAGCGGGCATGCCCCACTGAGGGTCGAGCAGGATCGCGCTGGCGTGCGGCGTCAAAACCTTCGATACGGCCGTCTTGAACTCGACCATCATCTTGTCAGTGACTTGATCGGTGCTGATACCTTTGCCTGCCGCTACGGACTTTTGCAAAGAACCGCGCTGGTCCATGGCCGCGGCGGAAATCACGCCGCGCTCATTGGACAGAGCTTTCATATGCCTAATCTTTTCTTTGGAAATTTTCACGCTCATGGGATTTCGTTTCTACTCCGGTGGGTCGTCGCTGAGCGCCTGTTGCCGCGCAGGACGGGAAATCTTGGACTCTGGTTTCGCCTAAACTCTATGCGCTTGGATCCTGTCGCGCAGCCGAAAAAAACGTTCACACTCGCCGATATCCCGGCGAATCTGTTCACGCAACGCTTCGGAGGACTCAAACAGCCGCTCATCTCGCAGGCGCCGCAAGAAGCTGACTCCGATCGCCGTCGGCGAAGATCCTCCCAGCGGATCGAGCAAATGCGTCTCGACCAACCGGTCGCTTTCGCCGAATGTAGGTCTTACGCCGACGTTCGTTACGGACCGCCAACGCCGCGGCCCGGACAGCTCGCGCGTCTCGGTTACGTAGACGCCGTTTGCCGGCCAAAGATCCGCTTGCGGGTTCATGTTGAGAGTCGGAGCCGTGCTCTTGGAGCCGATTCCCCGTCCCGCGACAACTTCGCCCGTTAACTCGAACGGCCTGCCTAGCAACCGACGCGCTACGTCGGTACGCCCGGCTGCGACAGCGGCGCGGATGCGCGAACTGCTCACCGTTTGACCTCCGATGCGAAACGGACCGACCGCCTCGGTCACGAAGCCAAACCGCCGTCCGAGCCTCTCCAGGGTAACAATATCGCCCGCATGCCGGTGTCCGAAGCGGAAGTTTTCACCCACGACCACGTAGGCGCAGTGCAGCCCGCCGACCAATACCTGTTCGACGAACTCCTCGGGCGACTGCTCGGAGAATTCCTTCGTAAAAGGCAGAACGACCATCGCGTCGACCCCGGCGTCCTCCAAAACTTCGCGGCGCTGCTCTATTGTCGTCATCAGTTGCGGCGCCCGTTCCGGTGCAACCACTTGTAGCGGATGCGGATCGAAAGTCAGCGTTACCGTTCGCCACTCATGCTGCTTCGCCAAGCGCTTGGTCAGATCGAGGATCTTCCTGTGTCCGCAATGGACGCCGTCAAAGTTGCCGATCGTGACCACGCTAGGCCCGAAATCCTTAGGAATTTCATCGAGGGAACGGAAGACCTTAAGCATGGAGTCCGCTCGGGGCCACCTCGATCGACAAGCCGTCGTAGGCCAATTCGACGCCAGGGGGAAGTTCCGCGCTGACCGCGGCGTGCGAAAGGTCGTGGCAAATGTGGGTGAAATAGGCTCGCTTCGGCCGCAGTCTCTCGACCCACTGGAGCGCCTGTTCCAAGCTGGAATGCGAGGGGTGCGGTTCGCGGCGCAGTGCGTCCAAGAACAGCACGTCGAGACCTTCTAACAGAGGCAGCGACGATTCCGGAATACCGCTGAGATCGGTCAAGTAGGCCGCTCGCCCAAATCCAAAACCGATGATCGGCGTCTTGCCGTGCAAGATCGGTATCGGCGTGAAGTCCAGCCCGTGCAGGCGGATCGATTCGGACTCGATGCGGTGCGCCGTCACGCGCGGCAGCCCGCCGGGGTGCGTCTCGGCCTCGATGAAGGCATAGGGAAAGGTTCGTTCCAGCACCGCGATCGTATCGGACATGCCGAAAGCGGGAATTCGGTCTCGCCGCCCATAGTTGAACGGACGCACATCGTCGAGACCCATGATGTGATCCGCGTGCGCGTGGGTATATAGGATGGCGTCCAGGTCGCTGAATCCTGCAGTCAACGCCTGTTGGCGAAAGTCCGGCGTCGTATCCACGACGACATTCCTTTCGCGGCCTTCGGCGTTGTAGCTCACTAGAATCGAGGGGCGCAGCCGCCTGTCTCGCGGGTCATCAGAGCGACAGACCGCGCAGGCACAGCCAATCGTCGGGACGCCGACGCTGGTTCCCGAGCCGAGTACGGTAATGCGAATGGGACCGCGAAACGCCACTAGACCTCGAACCTTATCTTGCAACAGCCGGCCCAAGCCGATCCAGAAATGGCGAAAACCAAGCGGATCTTACGGCGCCGTAGGTTATGCTAACAGTGCGTTTTCAAGTCATTTCGACGCTTTCTCGTATGCGCCTGGATCGATTACTCTTGTTGTGCCTTGCAGTCGCTGGCCTAGTTCTCGCTCAGGAGCCGCAACCGCCGCAGGCGGGGCCGGTCGAAATCTTGCCGCTAGCTGAAGTCCAAGCCGGCATGCATGCCGTCGCCTGGACGACTTTCACCGGCGTCAAGGCGGAGCCGGTGCCGGTAGAAATCCTCGGGGTGATGCGCAACGCCTTTGGTCCGCGGCAGGACGTGATCTTAGCCAAACTGGGCGGCAAGGCCGATCGCACCAATGTGGCCGGAGGCATGAGCGGCAGCCCCGTCTACTACGACGGCAAGCTGCTTGGGGCTATCTCCCTGCGCTACAGCCAGTTCTCCCCTGACGCCATCGCCGGCATCACGCCTATTGAGAACATGCTGGAGATCGATGAGTTCGACGATTCTCGTCCAGTCTCCTCGGAGACTCCAGGCGGCGATCTGGCGCAAGCGATTTGGGGCCTACGCGATGCCGCCCTGCCGGCAATCGACGGTCAACCCAGCCCCATCGCAACGCCACTTTCTTTTTCCGGAGCCCATGCCGGGGTCATCGACACCTTCAGCGGCTACTTCCGCTCGCAAGGGTACTCGGTCATGCAAGGCGGCGCGATCGCCTCGCGCGGAATGGAAACCATCGACCCCACCGGTCATCTGAATCCCGGCGAGCCGGTCTCGGTGGTGATGATGTCGGGCGATATGTCCGCCACCGGTCTTGGGACGGTCACTTACAACGACGGCAACAAGGTCTTGGCCTTTGGCCATCCGATGTTCAACGCCGGGCGCCTCGAAGCCCCGATCGCCACCGCCGACGTGGTGCTCGTGTTGGCATCGCAGCTCAATCCGGTAAAGATGGCCAATGCTGACTCCATCGTCGGCGCGCTCCGTCAAGACCGCCATTCGGGAATCCTCGGCGTGCTCGGCGAGTCCGCCGCGATGACGCCGGTTCGCGTCAACGTGCGCACCTATGGCGACAACGACGACGTTCTGAGCACCAAGCAGCTCAGCTACAACGTCATTCAGAACGAGAAACTGACGCCGCAACTTGTGGTCCTGGCCCTTTACAACTCCATGTTCGGCATGAACGAGTTCGCCGAAGAGTCGACCTTCCGCCTGAATGCCAAAGTGGATTTCGAAGGCGACTACGATTTCGAGTTCCGTACCATGCTGAGCGACACTCCGACTGCTCAGGCCCCGGCGCCGTTGCTTATCGCTAGCGCCTTCGGCAACCGCCTCCTCCGGGTTTTTAACAACACCCTTGAGATGCCCTCGATGCAAAGCATCGAGGTCGACGTAGACCTCTTGCCGAAGCGTCGCGTGATGTTGATCGACCAGGTCTGGGTTGACCGCCGCCGCGCCAGCCCCGGTGATGAGATCAACGGGAAGATTGTCTTGCAGCCCTATAGGGGCAGCCGCGTGGAAAAGGACTTCAAGATTCGTGTTCCAGAGGGAGCCCCCAAGGGACGCCTGACGCTTGTCGTCGGCGATTCATCGGCATACAACCAACGCCGGCTTGCGCTCGGCGCGCGCAACCAAACGCTGAGCCTGCCCGAGACTCTGTCTTTGCTCAATCAAGAGCGCCGCAACGATGTGATCTATGTCGCCCTCACCGACCGCAGTCCGTCGGCCGCTATCGACGATACGCAGATGCCTAACGTTCCGGCAACGACTTTGAACGTGATGCGCTCGACCGCTCAAGGCCGCATGGCTTTGGAGCCCGGCTCCGAACTGGCTGAGACGGAAGTTCAATTGGACGCCGTCGTTGAGGGCCGCCGCGCGCTGGCGATCGAGATCCAATAGCTCCGCCGAAGGTCCATTTGATGCACATCCGTAACGCTGTCGCGCTGCTCTGCTTATCTCTCGTCGCGATCAGCGCTTGGTCGGAGGAAACCCGCACTTGGGTGCAAACCTCCGAAAATGACTTCGCCAAAGGAACGGCGAAGGGCCTGAGCATCCGCAACGACGGCAAGTTGGAACTCGCGCCGCGTCTCGAACAGATCGACGAAACGCCGGCGTCCTACTTTTGGGATCTCGTCGCCGCGCGCGACGGCACGATATACGCCGCTGCCGGCCCCGAGGCGACCGTCATTCGCATCGCGCCGGACGGCCAGCGATCCGTCTTCTTCGAGACTGACGCCATCGAGATCCACGCCCTGGCTCTTGACGCAGCCGGCAATCTCTACGCCGCCGCCGCGCCGAGTTCACAGGTTTACCGCATCTCTCCAAGCGGCGAGGCCGCCGTCTTCTACGATCCGCAAACGCCCTACGTCTGGGATATGGCCTTCGGTCCGGACGGCGCGCTTTACTTGGCCACAGGCGACCGGGGCGCCGTGCACCGCGTTGCGCCGGACGGCACGGGCGCTGTCTTCTTTGAGACTGGCGATGTCCACGTGCGTTCCTTGGCTTTCGACGCGGAAGGACGCTTGGTGATCGGTACCGATCCCAGTGGGCTGATCTTGCGCATTGACGCTTCGGGAAGTGAACCGCGGGGCTTCGTTCTGCACCAGACGGAAAGGAAGGAAGTGACTGCCATCGCCGTAGGGGCGGACGGTTCGATCTATGCAGCCGGCGTCGGCCTGCGCTCCATTGTCGGCGCCCCCAGTCCGGCGCCGCAGCAGGCTACTGTCGGCGATGGTCAAAGCAATGACAACGCGAATCAATCGACTTCCGCCAACGAGGCCGCGCAGGCAGCTCGCCAGGCGCCCTCGGTCATAGCCCTGCAAGTGCGGGGCGGCAGCTCCGTAGTGCGCATCACCGTCGACGGCGAGCCGCAAACTATCTGGGAGTCTTCCGAAGCAATCGCCTATTCGCTCGGCTTCGACGCCTCCGGGCGGCTGCTAGTTGGTACAGGGGACAATGGCCAGGTCTATCGCGTGGATTCAGCCCAAGACTCGCGGCTCCTTACCACGCTCGATTCCAATCAAATCACGGCTATCGCTGCCGGCCCTAACGATTCCGTACTCCTCGGCGCCAGTAACATCGGCAAGATCTTTCGGCTTGGGCCGGGCCTTGAAGCCGAAGGAACCTTTGAGTCCGATGTGCTCGACGCCGAGATCTTCTCGAAGTGGGGCGCGCTGGAATCAGAAGGTGAGATGTCCGGCGGGGAGATCGAACTCTCCTTGCGCAGCGGCAATGTAGATCGCCCGACCACGAACTGGAGCGATTGGAGCGCTGCCGATGGTTCTGTTCCCGCGGCCGAGTTTGCCCAATTCCGAGCCGTCCTACGAGCAGCCGCGAGCGGCCCATCTCCGCTGCTGGAGGCCGTCACGCTCTACTACCGGCCCGTCAATCGCCGGCCGCGCATCATTGGGCTCGAAATCACCCCGCCGAACTATCGCTTCCCGGAGCAGCGGCCGGTGTCGAGGCCCGATACCCTGAGCCTGCCGCCGATCGGTACCCCGCCTCGCCGAGCGGTCCAGCAGACGCAGCTGAATCAAACTCTGGTCAAGGATCCCGGTTGGATGTCCGTGCGCTGGCAAGCCGAAGACCCGAACGCTGATAGCCTCCGGGCTCAAATCGAGATTCGCGGCGAGAGCGACCCCAATTGGGTTGTCCTCGGCAAGGACATCCAAGAGAGCGAATTCAGCTGGGATTCCACGGCTCTTCCGGACGGCCGCTATCGCATTCGCCTTACCGTGAATGATGCAGACTCCAACCCAGCAGGAGAATCGCTCAGCGCCTCACGCGAGACCGAACTATTCGTTATCGACAATGCGGCGCCCGTAATTTCAGATCTCTCCGCGTCTGTCGAAGCCGATCGCGTTCGAATCCGCTTCCAGGCTCAAGACCTCGCCAGCAAGCTAACCCGCGCGGAGTACTCCGTCAACGGCGGCGAGTGGGCCCCGGCTGACCCTCAGAGTGGACTCTTCGACGCCGGTTTGTTGGACTTCGATTTCGAGGTCGACGCCCCTACGGAAACCGGCGGTATTGTGGTGGCTGTCCGCGCCTACGACGAACGCGACAATGTCGCCGCTGGCCGCGTCGTTGTTCGCTAGCTCAGGGACGCCCAGCAACCGCCGCTGCCGGCGTTTTCTGGGTCACCGTGGAGGGAGTCGACTCCACGGCGGCGACGACGATGTCGTCCACGAGATTCCTGATGTAAGAGGCCGAGATGCCGAAGTTATTCACAAATACGGAGAACGCCAAATGGCGGCCGTCTAATGTAGTGGCGTATCCGGAAAGCGCCGTGACGTGCGACATCGTCCCGGTCTTGGCGCTGACGCGGCTCTTTGCCATCGTGCGCGAGAAGCGCCAGTCTAACGTCCCGTCTTCGCCAGCGGTAGCCAAGCTTTCCACGTAGTCGTCACGCAACGCCGAATTCCACATATGCTGCAGCAGCTTCACCGTTGCCGCTGGGCTGACGAGGTCTTTGCGGGACAGCCCTGAGCCGTCACTCAAGAAAAACTCCCAGGGGCTCAGCCCGGCCTCTTTGAGAAAGGTGCGCATCTCTTCGATGCCTGCCTCGTGGCTGCCGACGCCTCGCCGCGAGTAGCCGACTTCCCGCAGGAGCATTTCCGCATGAAGGTTTTGGCTCGTCTTATTGGTGATCTTGATGATCTCCCGCAGCGGCGCCGATTGGATTGAAGCCAACTCTAGCGGGAACGGCCGGACCGGCACAGGCGGACCCCCCTTGAGATCGGGTACGTCAGTCTGCTCGTAGTGATGGGCCACGGCCGTCCCCGCAATTTCGACGCCCAATTGCTCCAACTCCTGCTTGAGGGCCATCGCCGCAAATAGCGCGGGATCATTGACCGCGATCGACAGTTCCCTTCCCGGCGAGCGGACGGGAATCTCACCCCATAAGCGGATTGCTCTTTGCTCTGGCTGAAGCTCAACGCTCAGCGTCCGGGCCACCATTCTGGTCGTCGCCGTATTCGTGAGGTTGCGAACAGCGTAATAGTCCACGGCTGGTTCAAGCCGCAAGGTCGCCGGCTGTCCGGGGCCAGCCCCAGGACGCACCAAGACCTCGATCCGGTTATCGTTGAACGAGAGTGCACTAACCGGCGCGCCATAGGACCAGGTGGAGTCTTCCAGCGACCAACCCTCTGGATAAGGCGTCCAGACAAAGCGCGAGTCGTCGCCGACAATGTTGCCGGCAACCTTGCGGAGTCCCAGGTCATAAGCCTGCTGCGCCAACCGTCGGATCGGTTCGAGGGGATCATCGCCGTATTCGACCTTGGGGTTGTAAGGCACGATGCGGGAGGAGAAGTTCGGATCCGCGCCGCCGAGCAAACGCAGGTCCCCTTTAATCCCTCCGTCCGCTCTCAACGGCTCGTCGGCGACTAGCCTGGTGGTAAATCGACGATCGGGCCCTAGGCGCACGAGCGCCAGCGCGGTGGAAAAGAGCTTAGCGTTCGAGGCAGGTACGAACAGCTTCTCTTCGTTGTTCTGATAGACAACCTTCCCGCTGTCTAAGTCCACGAGTTGGACCCCCCAGAACGCCCGTCGCGCCGCTGGCCGGTCGATGATTTGCTCGATCTGGCGACCGAGAATGGGATCTTGAGCCGTTAGCGGGCCGATCAGTAGGAACAGGCCGAGGAAGAGACAGCGCAAGGCCATCCGTTTCATCATAACCCCGGTCTTGGCGGCGCCCGATGGTTTGGTATTCTTGGGGAAGCGACTACCCGTCGAGTCCGGCTTCGCGCCGATGTTCACTCCGCTGGTCGCTTGGAGCGCAATCATGTCCGGTCACTCAAAGTGGCATACTATTAAGCACAAGAAGGCCGCGACGGACGCGAAACGCGGCAAGGTTTTCACGCGGCTGATCCGCGAGATCCAGATAGCCGCCCGCCACGGCGGCGGCGACCCCGAATCCAATCCGAGGCTGCGTACGGCGATTGCGGCCGCCAAGGCGCAGTCCATGCCCGCCGACAATATCAAGCGTGCGATTCTGCGCGGCAGTGGCGGGTTGGAAGGCGAATCGCTCGAAGAGATTACGTTTGAAGGCTACGGTCCGGCAGGCGTTGCCGTTTTCGTCGAGGCCGTAACTGACAACCGCAATCGCACGGTAAGTGAGCTGCGGCACATGTTCTCAAAGAACGGCGGCAACCTAGGGGAGAACGGTTGCGTCGCTTACATGTTTGACCGCAAGAGCCTGATCACCGTATCCAAGAGCGCGATCGGCGAGGATGCCCTCATGGAAGCCGCTTTGGGCGCCGGCGCCGACGACATGCAGGACGAGGGCGAGAATTGGGTGGTGGTCTCAAGTTATACCGCCCACGATCAGGTCCTCACCGCCCTCGAAGCCGTGGGAATCGAGACAGAATCCGCTGAACTGAGCCGTGTTCCTCAAACCACCGTGAAGTTGGAAGGGAAACAGGCCGCGTCCGTGCTGCGAATGATCGATGCCATCGAAGAGCAAGACGACGTGCAGAACGTGTTTGCTAACTTCGAAATCGACGACGAGGAATTAGAGAAGTTGTCTGCTTAGCTCTCTGCCGGTTCGGCCGGCCATTGATGGATGCGAATTCTAGGCATCGACTGCGGGTCCGAACGCACCGGGTACGGTGTGGTGGATAGTGACGGCCGGTGCCATCGCCTAGTTGCTGCCGGGGTGATTCGCGCCTCTCCGACGAAACCTTTTGCCGAGCGCCTCCGTTTGATCTATATAGGGGTCCGAGAAGTGCTCGAACGCGATCAACCCGATCGGTTTGCTGTCGAGACCGTCTTTCATGGCGTCAACGTTAAGTCTGCGCTTAAGCTGGCTCAGGTTCGCGGCGTGGTGATGCTGGCGGCCGCTGAGGTCGGTTTAGCAGTCGAAGAGTACTCCCCGCTGGAGATCAAAGGCAGCGTGGTAGGCTATGGCCGTGCGACGAAGGACCAAGTCCAACTAATGACCGCTTCCTTGTTGGGTTTGCGGGAAGTCATCCAGCCGCACGACGCTTGCGACGCTCTTGCGGTCGCGATCTGCTACGCCACCCGCGGTATGAGCCTGAACGAGAGCTCAAGCAAGGCGTCGGCACATGTGTAATCGGTCCCTCGGTTTGTTTCTTCTGGCTGCTGGCTGGATAACGGCTCTACAAGCTGCGGACGGAGATAAACTCTTCTTTTCGAGAGACTTCCCCGGCAGCGTACCCGAGTATTTTAACGTCACGGTCCAGCCAGACGGCCAGGTAGTTTACCGGGAATCCTTAGAGGACCAGGCACCCATCGAGTTTCAAGCGTCGGAGCAAGACATTTCTCGATTGTTTGAAATTTCAGAAAATCTCGGTTTTTTTGAAGAAAGCCTTGAGCGCCCCAAGCGGGAGACCGCCTTTACCGGCGACAAAATCCTGCGGTACGTTAAGGCCGACGGAACTACAAACGAGGTCGCATTTGTCGCCGCTGACGAGGAGTTGGTTCAAGAACTCGTCAGCTGGTTTCTGCGCGTGGCCGATACTGAGTGGCATCGCATCAACATTGAGCGAGCGATTCAATTCGATCGTCTTGGCGTGAATAAGGCCATACTGCAATTCCACGCCGCTTTCGATAGAGGCCGAATCGTGGCCCCCGGTCAGTTCCTACCGCTCCTGCGCGAGATCTCTAACGATCTGAAAATAGTACACTTAGCGCGATCTAGAGCGGCCGGCTTAATCGAGCAAATCGAGGCGGCGCCGGCTGGCGGGAAGTAGCCGGACTTACTCGTCGCCCGTAAGCACTGAATAGAGGCGATCAAGCTCGGCCGGGGAGCCATAGCTAATCTCGATTCGCCCCTTCTTTCCTCGTTCCACCAAGCGGACGGGAGCCCCCAAGCATTCCTCAAGCCGGGCGATCGCCGCAGCTACATTTGGATCCACCACCGGTTTCGGCGCCGGCTCCGCGGGCTCCTGCATCCGTTTGACTAGCTGCTCCACTTGGCGCACCGATAAGCTCTGACGGACGATTCTCTCAGCGAGCGCCTGTTGTTGGTCCTGGTCGGACAAGGACAACAGTGCCCGAGCATGGCCCATCGAGATCTTCTTCTCGCCTACCATGTCTTGGACTACCCTCGGGAGCCGAAGCAATCGTAGCAAGTTTGTGATAGTCGTGCGATCCTTGCCGGTGCGATGCGCCAGCTCCTCGTGACTCAGATGAAACTCGTTGGCCAGACGTTGTAGCGCGGTGGCGACCTCTATCGGGTTCAGGTCCTCGCGCTGGATATTTTCAACCAGGGCAATCTCAAGAATCCGCTCGTCGCTCACATCGCGAACTACTGCGGGGATCTCAGATAAGCCCGCCAGCTTGCTCGCCCGCCAGCGCCGTTCGCCAACCACGACCATGTAGCGCGAACCGACCGGCTTCAACAATATCGGTTGAATGACGCCGTCTCCTTTGATCGACTGGGCAAGCTCTTCAATTGCCCCTGGTTGGAATACGGTACGCGGCTGGTCCGGATTCGGATCGATCGCGTCCAGCGCAATCATGCGGACCTGTTCGCCTGCCTCGACGGTGGGCGCAGCTGCTACTGCTGCCGTGGCGCCGGGCCGATTCGCTAGCAGCGCGCCCAAACCTCGTCCCAGCGCCTTACGCGATGCGGCTTGGGATACGGACTTTTCCTCGATTGCCATATTCTTGCCTCTACTGTGCCGTTTGCGTTCGGGACTTCGTCTCCAGCCGGTCGAGAACCTCACGGGCCAACTCCAAGTAGCTCTCCGCTCCCTTGGATCGCAGGTCGTACTGCAACACTGGCTTTCCATGACTGGGAGCTTCGGCAAGGCGGATGTTTCGCGGAATAACGGTATCGAAGACCGCCTCGCCAAAGAAGTCCCGTAAATCGTTCGCGACCTGCTTCGTTAGCGTCGTTCGTTCATCGAACATCGTCAGCAGGACGCCTTCGATTTGGATGCGCGGGTTAAGGCCCTCGCGTAGTTGATCTATGGTCTCCATCAACGCGGAAATGCCCTCCAAGGCAAAATACTCGCACTGGATAGGAATGAGAACGGAGTCGGCAGCTACTAACGCATTGAGCGTGAGCAGGTCGAGCGCAGGGGGACAATCGATGAAAATGAAGTCGTAGCGCTCCAGAACCGCTTCAAAGGAGATGGCCAATC
>CAZYOX010000082.1:0-13464 GCA_964649285.1 uncultured Bryobacterales bacterium
TCGCTTCGAATCATCTTGGCCTCCGCGGCCGCCTGCTTGCGGCGTTCCAGAATTCTCCTCATCGTCTTGGCATAGTCAGGCCTTTTGTCGGCCAGCACTATCCCGGTGTTCGTGCGATGGACGCGACGCAATGTCAGCACTTCGCGCAAGGTGGTCAGTTTGAGATGCAGGTCCCGGGCGCGGGCGTACCAATCGATGAATTCGCCGATGGCCATGCTCTCATCAAACAAACCCACAGCGTCGAAGGCGTCACGGCGAATCAACAGAGCGCCTGCGTGATATCCAGTCTCAACGCTGCTCTCGAGGCGCGCCCTCTGCGCCTCGGAAACTTCCAGGCCGGGAGTATAAAACTGGCGGACTAAAGCAAAGACGCCTTGCAGTTCGCTGTCTCGCTGCAACGCACCCACCTGCTTTTCCAGCTTTCCAAGCTCCCAAAGATCGTCCGAGTCGAGGAATGCCAATAGCTCTCCCTGCGCCTGCGCCACGCCAAAGTTCCGAGTTGCGGCGATTCCGCGATGAGGTTGCCGGAATACCCGAACAGGCTCGCCAAATGAAGCGGCAATATCGGCGGTGTCGTCCTGCGAGCCGTCGTCGACGACGATGATCTCGGTCGGCGCCAGAGTCTGATCCACTACGCTTTGGATCGCTTCCCCGATATACAACGCGGTGTTGAATGCCGGAATGACGACGCTGATTGTCGGATTCTTGGTCATGTTCGAACTCTCTCCGCTGCCTTTCGAGCAATCGAATCGCGGGCAATCCGCAGCAGTTCGCGATGGCTAGTACCAACATCGCGCGATTGATTAGCATTGTGAATCCGCCGGATCAGCAGCGGCTTCATGATCCGAATATGAGGGATTGCCAAGTCGTTGGCGCGGAAGAACCAGTCAGTGTCGCTAGCGGATCTTAACTCTTCCCGGAACGGTCCTACCTTTTCGAACGCATCGCGCGTGACCGTCAGCATTCCGGGGAATAGGCCGGAATTGCTTTCCAGTTGCTCCTCCGTGATCCACGAAGGCCTGTCTATGCCGTCCTCAAGCCAAGACCGTTGGAGCGTGGTCGAGTAGCCCCCTCCCGGGTTCGAACGCAGCGCATCGACTTGAGCCGACAATTTCCCCGGCGCCCATCGGTCATCCTGATCGAGGAAGGCGAATATCTCTCCGCGCGACGCCCTCACGCCCGCGTTGCGCGCTGCGCCGGGTCCGCTCTGTGCTTGGGAGATGTAAGTCACGGGATATCTTGCGATAATTTCCGCGCTCGCGTCTGTTGAGCCGTCGTCAACGACGATGCACTCCAGCGGCCGATAGTCCTGCTCCAGCACGCTCTGGATCGCCTCCCCGACAAAACGCGCGCCGTTGTACACAGGCAAAATCGCACTAACTAATGGACTGGTTAATTCGTTCACGTCAACTCCTCGTCCAGGCTCGACCAGGCGCTCAAGTTCGAAGCTTCCTTGGCGGCCGCGCGGCGGCGTTGCAGCGACCGTCTAATCACCTGAGGCAACATCAAGTCGTGGCCATTCTTGCCCAGCGTCATGTTCCCTTGATGTCGCCGGTAGATTAGCGTGACTTCCTTGAGGAATAGCATCGGCAACCCTTGCTCGCGGGCGCGCAGAAACCAGTCCTGGTCTTCGCTGAATCGTAGGCCCTCGTCGAAAAATCCAACGCGGTCGAAAGCGCTCCGTCGAAAAAGACAGGCTCCAAGATTGACCGAGCTGTATCTGCGATCGTCTCCTTCAAAACGCTCCGGGCCCAAGCTCGTGCCATCGTGGGAAACGAGTTCTGTCCGCCCCCCGACAACTTGCAACTGTTCATCGCGCTGCAGCCGCTCCAGTTGCATGGCAAGCTTGCCGTCAGGCCACAGATCGTCGGCGTCGAGCATCGCAATGACTTCGCCGACGCTTTCGCGTAAGGCGAAATTGCGGGCCGCCGCGGGCCCCTGATTCTCTTGATAGAAGCTTCGAACGTCCGGCCCCAGGCCGTCGATCACTTCTTGGGTGTCATCGGTTGAGCCGTCGTTAACGATAACGATTTCCAACGCTTCAAACCGCTGAGCCCGTACGCTGCGGACCGCCTCAGGAAGCAAGTGCGCCGTGTTGTAAACAGGAAGGATGACGCTGACTATGGGCTTCATGCGAACTCACTCCGCAAGAAATTTCCGATAACGCGCGGAATCTGCGTCACATCCAATCCTGCTTCTAGTCTGTATGCGGGCAGCTTCCGGGCCAACGAACGCATCTTCTCGAACGCGTCAGGACTCGAACCGGGCAATTGGCACAACGTCGTAGGCGCAAGGCTGAGCAAGGCTTCCGCCTGCTTGGCAGGTCGAATCGCCGTGTCAGGCCGGCCGGTTACCCTGGGAACCAAAATGCAGCGCAACGGAAAACCGCGACTGATGCTGTCGGGGTACACCGTGCTGGGAAAGTACACCGCCTTTTCTTCTTCGCAGAGCCGATCGGAATTCACCGGTGTGAGACCCAGGTGGCTGATGCGCGCAAGATTGTCCTTGTTCAACTTCGCTGTTTGAAAGAGGCTATGCGCAAAGGGTATCTCCGCGTCGTCAACCGCCACGTAGTCGTCTCCGGCAAACAGCAGATCGGACCCCAAGCAACTCAGCGTCGAAGTAGACTTGCCGCTCCCGCCCTTGGCCGCGATCAATACTCCGCCGGTCTTATAGCCGACTGCAGCGCCATGCACCAACTGTGTTGACCGATTGCGCATCGACCAATGGAGAATCGTTCGAAGCGGGGCCGCGGTCTCCCAGTAGGGCGTCGAACTCGGCCGGCGGATCCAAAATACGGCCGCCTTCTCCGCGTGATCTATCACGTTGAGAATGCTCGTGCCGACGTTGTAGACCGTTTGAACGTCGTGTGTGTTGAAACCGGCGATCAGCCCATTGGGGCCATACGCATCTCGCCCCCAAGGCGGCGGCGGCATGGCAACCTGCGTCGTCTCCGAGTCGAATAGGGAAACACGGAGATCCGGATGCTCGAAACGAGCACACTCCAGATGATCGAGCGCAGGGGTCAGGATCGGAATGAGCGCTTCGCCTGCAAACCGCAGCACAATGCGTTGCCCGGCGATACGGTAGAATCGCTCGACCAAGCCCGCACGCTCAGCCGCCTTGTCGAACGCGGCTTGGGCTTGTCGGGCAAATTCCCGCGCGGGGTGGGGCGCTTGACTGTGCATGGGCGCCTAAGCCTTCGGCTCGTCTTGGCGTTGCGGCCAACCCGTTTCGTCCACGTCGTGAATCGGATCGAGCAGCAGCAACTCTTGCATGTCCGTGTAAACGGCAAGCGTCGGCGTCTCAAAGGGCTTCTTGGTCGCGGGATTCGAGACCGGGGACGGAGTTGGCGCAGGTCCTGCGCCAGGCACTATCAGCCCTTCCCTTAACATCTGATCGAGGAGATCTTTCACGCTCTGCGCCGCGAAGGCATCCGCGCCTTCGAAATCACTCCGCACCCGACCGACGATGACGTCCACCGCAAAACCGGCTTCAATGAGAGACCAGACGTACGCCCCAGTAGCGTTGAGGCTAAAGTAGTTGCCGGACTCCATATTGATGATGATGACTTCGTCATCGAATACTTCTCGGACGACCTGCGGCGCCACCTGATGCCAGGTAGTAGTAGACACGTTCCCCATTTCTCCTCCAAACGTTTTATAAACCAGCGATCAAGCCCAAGTTGACCCTAGGGGCCTGGGATTGTCCATAGTCCGTCCGTATCAGATCGTCTCTGAAACGTACCAATACGTTAATCCAGGCACCCTAGGACGAGCCATTCTTTTATAAGCGAAAAACCTTAGAATGCCTGGCCAATGCTGAAGAAAAACTGGCCGACGGATTCGCCGGGACGCCGATCAAGCTTCAATCCGTAGTCGGCTCGAATCAAGAAGAACGGCGTTCTAACACGAATCCCGACACCCGCGGACTTACGCAAGTCCGTGATATCAAAGTCACTTACACGGCTGTAGACGTTGCCGATATCCAGGAAGGTCACCCCATCGAAGATCCAGTGCAGGGGGAAGCGCAACTCGTTGTTCAGCACGAACACTGCGTTGCCGCCGATTGGCCCCAGAGAGTCCGCGCCGCCGAGCTCGTCCTCCGCAAAGCCTCTGACGGTGGTGCCGCCTCCGGCGAAGAACTTCTCCGCCTCGGGTATCATTTGACCGCCAAGGCCCCGAGACAGGCCGATGCGGACGCCTGTGGCGTAAACCAATCGAGGGCGTTGCGCGTTGCCGCGGAAGGGGATATCCGCCGGCTCGGACAGCGGGAAGTAGCGGAAATATTGACCAAAGTAACGAATGAAGTGCAGCGAGTTGTCCCCGCCCAACTGCGTCGGTGACCATTCGAAGGCATTCGAGACGAAGTCTCCCCGGGTAGCGTCTAGAATGTCATCGCGCGTCTCGCGGGTAAAGGACACCGTAAACGGCGTTACGTTCAGGCGAATCGGATCGGGAAAGAACGGATCCGGAGGATCTTGTTCGGAGACGAGCTTCTCGAAGCGATACCCGTAGTTGAGGATGTAGTGATCCTTCCAACGCGCCTCTTGCGAAATGGAAAACCCGCGCCGGTAGTCAATTTCGTCGAAGCTCTCGCCGGGACGCCTCGTTCTCGAAATGTAGGTCACGAAGTTGGTCGAGAGGGGGAAACGCCGGAGCAACGGTTGGCTGAAGAAAACGCGGGCCTCCCGAAACTCCGCGTCGGCTCGCAGACGCGCGCCGATCGTACGGGCCGCGCCCAGAGTATTGCGGTTGCGAAAGTCGAGAATGCCGCCAGGTCCGCGCTCAGTGTCGAAGGAACCGCCGTAATGGAGCTCGTAGGGCTGAACCTCACGCAGTCTTAAAGTCGCCTCGACGGGCTTCACGCGAGGGTCTAGCGGAACTCCTGGAGTCTCAATCGGGTTGTACGTCAGATCGACCAGCGTGTATGCGCCGGTATCGTAGAGGGCGCGGCGCCCGCTCGTCGATTCCTCGAAGTTCAGCGGCTTGCCGGGTTCGATCCCGAGTTGCGTAAGCGCCAAATTTTCGCTCGTTGCCTGATTCCCGGCCACTTGAATTCGTTCGACAACGCTTTGGCGATTCTCCGTGATCACCGCATTGATTCGAACGGTCGACTCGCTTGGCTCCTTCTGCATCTGAAACGCCAGTTCCACGTCTTGGAACCCCGCCCGCCAGTACTCTTCTTCCAAGCTGAGGAAGAGATCCTGCAAGAGTTGCGGATTGTAGACCGCGCCCGCCGGGAGATTCGCGGCACGTCGCAGTTGCTGCTCGGTCAGCCTCTCATTGCCGCTAAAGGCGAGCTCGCCCACTCGGTACAGCGGCCCCTCGACGATGGGAACCACGACTTGCGCGCTGCGGTTCGCCTCGTCCAACTCCTGCCGTGTTGACTCGACCTCAACATCCAAATAGCCTTCGGAGCGATAGAAATCCTCCAGAAACTCCAAGGCGTTGGACGAGTCAGCGTAAATCCCGTCAAGCAGGCCTTCCTCTTTCAATCGCTTCCGAAGGTCCTCGCCCTTGAAAGCGCTCGCCCCTTCGAAGGCCAAGTCCACGTCCTCAAAACGCGTATTCGGCTGGATCTCAAACAGCACCCGTTTCTCGCCATCCTCTCTTGTGGTCACCTCGGTTCGAAATTCGGGGGCGAGGTAGCCGCGCGTCGTCAGATCGCCCAGAATCGTGCGGCGGGAGTCCTCCAATCGCTGCGCGTCGAAGACTCCGTCGCTCCACAGCTGCTCCACTTCGTCCCGCAAGCCGCCGCCCGGCGACCAGCCCTCGAAGATGAGATTGACCTTGGGACCGGCCTGAACGTTCACCAACAGATCGACAGTCGTTTCGGCGACCTCGCGTTCGATCCTGACCTTGGCCTCGAGATAGCCTTGCTTCTCGAGCTTGCGCTCGATCTTGTCGGAACCCCTGCTGATGGCGAAAAAATCGTACGGTCGACCCTCTCTGGCTTTCAGCTTCGAGCGAATTTCCTCTTCAGACAGCGGATGCTCGCCCGCCACCGTGACGGAGCCAATAAATCGTTCCGCTCGCGGATTGCGCCGGGGCCGGCCAGCATCCTCTCCGCCGCCGAACCGCAGATCGTGCTGGAAGTCGAAGCGGTAGGTGTCGTCCGCCTGACGCACGCCGCGAGCCTGGAATCGCCGCGTAACGTCGTAGCGAACGGTCCAGATCTGATCGGAGCTGTCCGCGAGGTTCATCGAATAAACCAAACTCAGGTAAGAGTTGAGGTTCTGCCCGACCGTGAGGCGAGCGCCGGGGTCGGACTCGGCCGCGATCAGGTTGGGTTCGATGCGCACCTCGCTCAAGCCAAGCGTGTCTTGGGCCGCCCGCGAAAGCCGGCCTCCAATGCGGCCCGTCAAGTAAGAGAGCGATTGCTCCGCGGCAACATTCACCTCTTCTCCGCGAAGGTCCTCGCGAAGACGACCGGTCAGCAGCAAGGAGATCAAGTCCGGCTCGCCCAACTCCGAATGCGATGGAGAGGTCAGATTCGTTTCGACCGGCTCAGGTCCGCCTCCCGTGATCGCTAGTTCGATGTCGTACTGGTTGCGAACTTTCGTCCGAGCCAAGATATCCAACGACGGCTGTATGCGGCTTTCGTTCAGAAAATCGATGATGCCGCGGTCCACGAAGTAGCGGTTCTCGGAGATGTAAAGCTCGCCGCCTTCCTCCAACTCCGCGCGTCCCACCAATCCAGGCCGGTAGTAACCGCCCGTTAGACGCACATTGAGCGTTGCTCCCAGCTTGGCGATGTTGTTGTCGACGATGATCGGGTTCACCGTATGCACGGCGACATTGAAGCGGGTGCGCGCCAAGATCGGGTTTGGCTCCGAAACGAAATCCGTGGCGCCGCCCGCATTGCGCAACAGGTCCAACAACAATAAATCGAATTCCACCGGATCACGATAGACGCCTTCTTCCACGTCCACGCGGCCGCCAATGACGATGTTGTCGTCTTGGCTGCGAATGGTGAGATCCGTATCGGAAACTGTTCTGAGCCCAGCGGGAATCTCCATAAAGACTCCCTCGGCCTTGACCGCAAGATCGACATTGGTCGGCTCAGTTCCCTCGTAGTCGAAGCCGCCGCTGACGTCCAGGTTGCCTCCGTTCACGGATCCGCTGAAGCTTTGGATCTCGGCTCTGCCAGGCGTAAGGGCGATCAGCACGTTCAAGTCCTGGCCGGCAAGACCGGCTTGGGAAGCAGCGACTTCTCCGTCATCCCAGGCCAGTTCGCCGGTGAATTGGGGATCGCTGGCCTCACCGCGAGCGGCGATGCGCAGGCGAACCGGTCCCGCGGCGGAGATCCGCTCGGCCGCAAGCGCCAAGACGGCAGCGTCCGTATCCAATGCGAGATCGACATTCAGCTCAACTTCGGGGGAGACTTGCACGTCCCCCGTCAGCTCCGCATGCGAACTCGGCCCGGTGAGCTCAAAGCTGTCGACCGTCAACACGCCGTTATCAAGGCTCAAACGAGAAGGTTGCGTTTGGCCTAGGCGGATCTCGTTGTAGTAGACGTCCAACTCGGTGACGTTGACTTTGCCTTCTAGGGCAGCGACTTCGGGCGTCAAACCCTCAACATGTCCGGCCAAGCTAACCCTTCCGCCCGTGCCTCGCGGCAAGTCCGTCAACGAATCGATCACCAGTCCGTTGAGCGACCAATCGAGGCGGATCGGTTGCTGAACGGCAGTCTCTTCTCCAATTCCCAGCAGCGACGTCGGAGCGGTGCCGGTCACTACCAGCTTCGCGCCGGCCCAGTCCCCCGTAAGATTCTGGAGTTCAAACGTATCCGCGCCGAGTTGAACCGTGCCGTTCAAAGACGTCAGCGGACTGAACATCGCCTCATGGAATACCGCCGCTTCCAACATCCGAACTTCGCCTGCCGGCAACGGCGCGGTCAGACTTCCGCCCACCATCGCATCTACTTCCACGCGGCCGCTAGCCCCGACCGGAGTTTCAGAAGGAATGAAGGATGCAAGCTCGTTGAGATCGAGCAGGCCGTCGACCGCCAGTTCGTCTCCAGCGACAGGTTGCTCCAAGGGCAAGCGGCCGCTGACATTAAAGGTGGACTTGCTAACCGCAAGCGCCGCCTGATCGGCGATGAGCGTGCGGTCTTCATACCGCACGACGACCTCGCCGTTCGTTTGCAACGGCAGCCGCTCCACCGCTTGGACCGTAGCGGCAGGAACAACCAGCCGGGCGGAGGCGTCTCGCCAATTATTGATCTCAGCCTGCGCAGTAAGCGTCGCGGTCACCGTACCCGAGACCGGCTGGCCTTTGGGCCCTGTGAGGTTGAGCAGGCTGAGGTCGGTGTTATTCAGCTGGAGTTCGCCGGTTCCCGCATGGGGAGCGGCGAGATCAACCTCAGCGTTAAGCGCGACGTTGAACTTCGCCGCTTGCGCCGCGATGCGCGCGCGGTTGTTTTCGGTTGCCAGGTCGAGTTGCAAGTCACCGAGTTCGCGGCCTTGGTAACTTGAGCCGCTGAGCGTGGCGTTGCCGCTTACTTCGGGCGCCTCTGCTGTTCCGTCGGCGGCAATGTTGAAGCTGAGCGTCCCTCCAAGCGGCGGCTGCTCGCCAATCGCAAGCTGCTCCAGACTGAGGCTTCGTCCCTCGGCGACGAGTGAGAACAGTCCATCTTCCAAACGATATTCGCCCGATGCCGTTAGCTCGCCCGGCTGGCCTTCGGCGTTCGGCTGGTCAACACGCAATCTCTCGACGCGCGCCACACCCTCAGCAAGAGATAGTTCGGCATTCATCGCGCCGACCGGCTGACCGTAAGCAACCAAGTCGCTCGCGGAGACAGACGCCTGAACCAACGGAGAATCCGTTGTTCCCTGAACCGAAGCATGGGCGCTCAGAGTTCCGTCGACAGGGGTCTGGTTCCCAGCAGCGGATCGCACAGCGCCGATATCCAAGCTCTGTGCGTCCACAACCAAATCAAGCGCCGGTTCCTCGCCAGCGAGGCTGACCGCGCCGGTGAGCGTCGCCTGCTGCTCTGCCCACGAAAGCGAAGCGCTCTCAATCACGACTTGGTCGTCTCGATAATCGGCGCGCGCTTCAATTGCGGCGTTCTCGATTTCGCCCGCTGCGAGTTGTTCGCCAACCAGAACGGCGCTCGCTCGGGGGTCGTCGAGCGTACCGCTCACATCCACCGTCGCGCTCAGCCGTCCACCGATCTCGGCAGCTTCCTCCGCAGGCTCGCCCAAGAATGCTTGGATCGCTCCCTGGCTCGCCCCGAGGTCTTCGGACGCCATCGTCACTCGCCCGCTGAGGCGCTCTTGCGCATCGATCTGCAGTCGACCGGCGCCGGATGCTCCCAGCGCCGAGAACGACGTGAAGTTCAGCGTCTTACTGCCATTGGCTGCGCGCAATTGCATCGTGCCGGCGACCGGCACGACGTTCTCGCGTGGCGACGACAGCGCCGACAACCGCAAATCGGCGGAGCCCACCAGCGACTCAATCACGTCCTCAGTAGCCGTGCCTTGCCAACTCAATTCCGCATCGCCAGACGCCGTGCTGGCGATGATGACGCCCGTCTCAAACTCGCGGGCGAGCGGCGCCAACTGCAAGCCGCGAATCGTCGCCGAGACTAGACTCGTCGCGCCTGGATCGATGGCGATGCGGCCGCTCGCGTCGACCTCGCCGAAATCCGAACGGACGTTCATGCGCGGCAAGTCGACAATGTCGGTGCCCATGGTCCAGCCCAACGCGATATCCAAATCGATGTTGTCGAGAGACTCGTAGCGCAACGATTCCGAACGAGCCTCGACAGAGAGAGCAATCTGTTCCAGCGAGCCGCCGCCCTGCACATTGATCGTCGCCGCACCAGCCACGTCTTGGTCTAGCTCGAAATACTCCGCTAGCAGCGCGGTATCGGCGCTCAGGTCCAAATCGACGGCCAGCTCAGCGGGATCGCCGCCGAAGAGGATAGAGCCTTCGCCGGAGGCGCCCATAGCCGGCAGGTTAATCGAGATGTCCGACAGGTCTACGTCCTGGCCGCTAAGCGAGCCCGATATCGTTAGGGTCTCGATCTCGCTGTCCCGGCCTTGCCAATTGACGGCTCCCGGCTGATTGGAGGAGAAGGTAAGCTGCGTGCGGCCGTCCCCTGCCCCAGACAAATCCAAGGACCAATTGGGCAGCGTCAGACCGAAGGGCAGATCTCGATCCTCCAAGTGGATCGACCCCTCCTGCAGCGAAAAGCTTTCTATCGACCAGGCCAACGGCTCGCCGCTCGCCTCGTCCGGAGCCGCCTCGTCTTCGGCCGGCGCCGGAAGGTTTGACCCGCCATCCGCCAGGTAGATAGCCGCAAGTTGCGGGCGGACGAGGCGCCCTCGCTCGATGACCAGCCGCTTACCCAGCAACCCGCGTAGGCCAAGTCTCGCCTCAAGAGTGTCGGCCTGAAAGATGGGGGTTGAGTCGGCAGCGCCCTTAGCGCGCACCAATATTTCCTGCAGGGAAATGTCGCCGGTAAATAGGTTGTAGCGGAGATCCGACGCCTCAAGTTCGAAGCCGGCGCCGTCAGCAAACTGGCGCGCTTGTTCGAGTACTTCGCGCCGCACGAACGGCAGGTGGATAGCGCCAAGCAGGATCGCGGTCAGAGCAAGAAGCACGCCCCCGACCGCGAGGGCGACACGCACCCGCCTGCTCTGACCCACGGTTTGAATCGCCTCCTAACGGGTGCCGCGGAGAACCGAACGCACTCGTGCGGATTCCGGACCTTCCGGTTCCATTGTCAGATAAGTTTGGAAGTGAGAAACCATCATGTCAGGTCGCTTCAATGCGTTGTACGCCAAGCCGGCATAGTAATGGGCCTTGGCGTTCGAGGGGTCCAGCCGGATGCTCGTCTCCAGGTCGGCTGCGGATGCCGCGTAATCCCGCAGCATCGCGTTGGCGAGACCGCGGCCGTAGTAGAGGTCCGCGAAATCATCTGCTTCAGATCGCGCAGCGGATTTCTGCTCCTCCGGCGCCGTGTCAATCCGGCCGAGCAGTTCATCGGCGCCCGGAGTTTGCCCTTGTGCTTGGTTGAACAAATCCTTGGCTTCGGCTGCCTGCTCTTGCGCTAAGCGAACCCGGCCCTTCCCGACCAGGGCAAGGGCCTGGGAACCCAGTTCGCCAACGCGATTAAACTCGTTCTCCGCTCCGCCAAGATCCTTTCGCTCAATCAAAATACCGCCTAGCTCATAGTGCGCCTGGGCAGAATCCGGGTGGGCGGCTAGGATCTCCTGGACCATGCTTTGCGCCGCATCGAGATTGCCCTCCGAACGCAGTTGCTTCACCTCTTCGATTGAGGCGGCGCTCAAACTAGCCGCTACCGCAATGGCGAGAACGAGAAAATGTCTGAGTGTACGCATCTGAACTACCCTCCCCGCAGCGGCTTAGCCGCCGGGCGCTCCTGAGCTATTAGACTCGTTCGTCCATCGGATCGTTTCCTGGTCGCTGGAGTGATCTTAGGCCAGTAAAGCGGCCGGCCTAGGCGCGGCTAAAGCTCGCGAATCCGAATATTCCGGAACTCCACGAGGGACCCGTGACCAAGAAATCCGATGCGTCCCGTTTTCCGCAGAACCCCTGGATGCTTGGCCAGCACTTCAGCATCCTTGACTTCCCTGAGATCCGCTTTGGTAATCACTTTACCGTTCAGCACGACCGTGATTAGCGGACCCTCCGCACGGATCTCTTCCTCGTTCCACTCACCCGCCGGCTTGAGGGCTTCTCCTTCTGCCGCATGCACGTTGTAGACCGATCCGTGCCGCTGCCAGGGCTGAATCTGTCCGGCATACCGAGCATGGTTGTGGTCCAAGATCTGAATCTCCATTCCCGTGTAGGCGATGTCGCCCTCGAGCGGCGCCCGGATGCCGACGCCGCTGTTGCCGCCGGGTTCCGTCTTGAACTCGAACCTCAGCACAAAGTCGCCGTATTCTTTGACGGTCAGCAAGTTGCCTCCGCCGTCGCGAGGGCAAACGATGTTGCCGTTCTCAACTAAATAGCCCCGCCCTGAATTCGCTGTGTGCACAAGCAACCATCCCGCAAGGTTCTTTCCATTGAACAGCGGGGTGAATCCCGGCTCCTGCGCCGCAAGAAGCGCGCCCATCGCAAGCAATATCGAGATACTTCGCAACAAGACTTTCATGGCAAGCCGCAACTTAAAGCCACATAGGCTCTCGCCATTATCGCAGCAGCCTCGGTGGACGAATGTTGCTGCGCTAAGATAGGCGCCGTCCCTTGCCATGTTTATCGGGCACTTCGGTCTAGGATTCGGCCTCAAGCGTGCGGCGCCTGCCGTCTCCCTCGGCACGCTGTTCATGGCTGTGCAATTCGTCGATTTGCTTTGGCCGACGTTTCTGCTCTTCGGGATCGAACATGTCGCAATCGCTCCCGGCATCACCGCTGTTACGCCTCTCGACTTCATCGACTATCCGATCTCTCACAGCCTGCTGATGATGGCGGTCTGGGGCCTCCTATTTGGCGGCGCCTACTGGGTCATCAAGCGCTCGCGCTTAGGCGCGATCGTCTGCGGCCTAGCCGTCGTCAGCCACTGGTTCTTGGACTGGCTGATGCATCGGCCTGATTTGCCGCTCTACCCCGGCGCGAGTCCCCTCTACGGTCTCGGGTTGTGGAACTCCTTGCCAGCCTCTCTACTCATGGAGTTCTTGGTCTTCGCGGTCGGGTTGGCTGTCTACCTGCGCACGACGCGCCCCGTCGACCGCAAGGGAACTATCGGACTCTGGACGCTGGCGGCGCTGCTTGTCGTGATTCAGTTCGGCAATCTATTCGGATCGCCGCCGCCCAGCGTTCAAGCCATCGCCGCGGCCGGCCACGCCCAGTGGCTATTCGTGGCAGCCGGCTATTGGGTTGATCGCCGCCGGGAAGCAATCCGTTGACGGCGACCTCTCGCCAACTGCGCCTTTAAGGATTCGTCATTGCAGCAAGACGCAGCACGGTCGCCCAGTTGCGGCCCGTGGAGACGGTCTTCAACTTCGAATCGAAATAGGCGTTAGTCAGCTTGGACCGGCCCATCCCGTTCGGCAGCCGCAAGTAGATCTCCCGCCCGCACAGGATGAACTCATCCGGCGCCGAGCGCTTTGCATCGAGCTCCGCCTCCGCCGGCCGATCTGCCAAGAAGTACACGTGCAACTCTTTCTCGGCAACGCCTTGTCTCAGAAACGGATTCTCGGCGACGACCTGCGCTAGCTCTCTTCCGCTGCGCAGGATCAGCGGAACTCGGTAGCCGAACCGCTGCTCGATCGCCTCGCCAATAGCTTGCGGCGCTTGCCTTGCGACGGAAGAGGATGCATCGAAAACAACGTTCCCGCTTTGGATGTACGTCTCGACGCTCCGGCAGCCGACGGCGGCAAACAACTCCGCGAGGTTCTTCATCGGCAGCTTATTCTTGCCGCCGACGTTAATGCCCCGCAGTAGTACGGCGTACTTCACGGCTACTGGAAACTCAGGCGGACGACATTGG
>CAZYOX010000083.1:0-13338 GCA_964649285.1 uncultured Bryobacterales bacterium
GCTTAGAAGGGAATCCGCCCGCCGTTCGGCGGGTTTTCTTGTTTTACGGCAAGAAGCCCGCCGGACGCCGGTTTCCTAACGGTACAGGCATCCGTGCCTGTACCGACTACCCTCCACCGCCAACACCCCAACCCAAGGTCCATCTCACGTCCGTTCCACGTGTGCCACCCGTGCCGCAGGCGTGAAGGATGCAGTTGTTCAAACAACCACTGGCTCACGCCTGTGGCTCGGATGCGTTAGACACCGTCGCGGGCGCCAACTCTTTGACCATCATGCGCGCGAGGCCGAAGGTCCCTTTGTCCGCCATCGTTTGCGCTAAGACCTTCTCCGCCATCTCCATGTAGTTGTCCGTGCCGGCCATATCCGAGTCTTCAGCGAGAACTCCGCTCGCTTCTCGGGCTGACTTGAGCCACTGCGCAAGCAGCATGCTTTCGAATTCGCGCGCGGCCCCTTCGACGGAAGGACGCTTGATTTCGGCGCGTTGCGCGAGCAGTTCGGGGGAAAGAGCGATGAGGCTATCCATGGTTACATGACCTGCAATTCGGCTTCGAGCGCGCCGGCAGCGGCGATGGATTGCATGATGGCGATGATGTCGCGCGGCGTCGAGCCGATCGCGGTCAGCGCTTGCACCAGCTCTTCGACGCTCGCCCCGGCAGGAATGATGCCTTGGCTGGCCGCCTCCTCGTTCACTTGCACGGTCGATTGCGGCACGACCGTCGTTTCGCCCGCGCTGAAGCTGGTAGGTTGCGAAACGATGTAGTCCGTTACGATCTGCACCGTCAGCGAACCGTGCAAGATGGCGACCGGCGCGATGCGTACCTGACTGCCGATGACGACCGTGCCAGTGCGTTCGTTGAGCGTGACGCGCGCGGGACGATCGGTTTCGATTTCGACCGCGCCCAGGCGAGCGATGAAGTCGACCGGTTCGTCGACGTAGCTCTCGGGCATGGCGATGCGCAGGGTTCCAGAACTCTCGGCTTGAATCTGCGCTTCGGGAAATTCGATCAGCAAAGCGTCTTTCATGCGCGAGGCTGTGGCGAAGTCGGCCTGGCGCAGTTGCAGCCGAAAGCCCGCGGGGTCGGGGCTGATGCTTGGCGCTTCCCGTTCCACGAGGCCGCCCTGCGGGATGCGTCCGACGGTGGGATGGTTGACTTGCACGTTAGCGTTGCCGCGGCCTGCCGAGAAGCCGCCGATGGAGAGCGGACCCTGTGCCGCGGCGTAGGTGTCGCCATTGGCAGCCTTGAGCGCGGTGAGCAGCAGCGTGCCGCCTTGCAGGCTGCGTGCGTCGCCGATGGAGGAGACGGTGACGTCCAGCTTGGAGCCGGGCCCAGCGAAGGGCGGCAGCGTGGCGGTGACCATCACTGCGGCAATATTGTTGACGCGCCATCCGGTCGGCTCGACATTGACGCCCATGCGGCGCAGCAAATTCGACAGACTCTGCGTCGTGAAAACCGTCTGCTGGCGGTCGCCCGTGCCGTTGAGGCCGACGACCAAACCGTAACCCAGCAGTTGGTTGTCGCGGACGCCTTCGATCGAGGCCAGGTCTTTGATGCGCACCGCGGCGCCGGCCAAGGAAACGGCGAGCAAGACGAGAGACAAGATTCGTATTGGAATGTTCATCAGAATGGCAGCAAGCGGCGGAAGATACGATAGATCGCGTTGGGGCGGCGGATGGCTTCGTTGACGACGCCCTTGCCGTTCACGCGCAAATCCATCAGAGCGATGCGGTCAGAAGAGACGCTGCTGTCGGTGCGCAAGTCCGCCTGGCGCACGACGCCGCGAATCACCACGAGTTGACGCTCGGCGTTGACCGAAATTTCTTTCGTTCCCTCAATGATCAGGTTGCCATTGGGCATAACCTCGACGACGTGCGCGGTGACCACGGCGGTGACGGCCATTTGGCGCCCCGTGCTGCCGCTGCCGTCGAGGCTTGTGTCGGAGTCCTGACCAAACAGATTGGGCAATCCGCCGAGCGGGGCCATCGCGCCGAGCAGATTGTTGATCGCGCTGTCGCTGGAGGAACTTCGGGACTGGGTCAGCGATCCGCTGGTCAAAGCGCTGGCTTGTTCGGAAATGGCGATCGTCACCAGATCGCCGACCTGCGAGGCGCGAGCGTCGCGGGCCAAATCCGCCAGATAGGAATTCTGCAAGAAGAGCGAGCCGGCGGAGGGGCCGTTTTCGCTTGACTCGTGCATGGATCGTGAACGGTAGCGGCCCAACGCTTCGGGAGCCGTTTGCGCCGCGAGTAGTACGTGAATGAACAGGAGCGACAGAGAGAGTCTAGCGAGCAGCATGGGCGGCCTCGACATATGCGGCTTCTTGATTGACCACACGAGCGCTTACGCGTCCCCCAGTGGCCACGTTGTGGAAAAGAATGACCTCTCCGCGTCCGCCAGATGCCTCTGCTCGTCCGGGAGAGCGCAGGCGAATGCCGCCGACCTCATAACGCAACTCGACGAGATCGCCGCGCGAGACCAGCGGAACGGGGCGCGCTAGGTCGGCTGTTAAAGGCTGACCAGCCTTCACGAAACGCACGAGAGAAAATTGTTCATCTAATTGTTCTGTCGTGAGATACGCGTCGAGAGCTGGTAGCGGCCCGCGTTGCTCGACGACGTCTGATGCAGTAAGCTCCGCCCCTGCCGGAAGGTTCGTCGCTGCTTCAAGCCAGCGGCCTTCGACCCGAAGGACGGCTTGCACCAACTCGACGCCTGTGCGCCCGCCAGGCTCGCGCCAGCGTAGCCGCAACGGCGTTGGTTGATTCAAAGCGAGACGGCTGCAGAGGCATTCGAGCTCAATTTCCCCGGACGGAATGGAGGGCATGTGGGCGGATAGGATCTCGACGGAGACGTCTCCGGCATTGATCTCGTCACGGGCCACGGCCTCGATCTCGGCGGAAGTCAGCCTGCGCATGGCGCGCCGCAGGGTCAACTCTTCCGGCAGGGACACGGGCTCAAGGCCAAGCGAGTTGGCCCAACGCTGTAGCTCTGCCTGGGGGACGCGCCGGGAGACGCCGGGGGCCGGAGCGCGGGCGACGACAGCGCCAGGGTCGGCCTGGGCGAATGCGGCAACTTCGGCGGCGAGACTGCCGGCGGTGACGTTGGGAGAGGTGATGTCGATAACTGCCTGGCCGAAGGCGGATGCGACGAGGAAGAGAGTGAGCAGCGCCACTTTGCAGCAGTTCATGGCGTTAGCGGGTCAGGCTGTTGGCCTCTTGCAACATCTCGTCGGCGGCGCGAACGACGCGCGAATTCGCTTCGTAGGCGCGTTGGCTGGTGATCATGTGGATGAACTCTTCCACGATGCTGACGTTGGAGCCTTCGAGCATTCCCTGGCGTAGGGCGCCCATGCCTTCCAGGCCGCCGGGCGTGCCGATGACCGGATCGCCCGACGCTTCGGTCGGTTGGAAGAGGTTGCTGCCAAGAGCGCGCAGGCCGGCGGGGTTTTGGAAGTCGGCGATCTGCAGCAGGCCGGCTTGGCTGGTCTGGTTCTGTCCGGGCAGTGTGTAACTCACTGTGCCGTCTTCGGCGATGGTGACGTTCAACGCTTCACGCGGAATCGCGATGTTGGGGTCAACGAAGTCGCCGTTGGAGGTAACCAAGTTGCCGTCACGGTCAATTTGGAATGAGCCTGCGCGCGTATATGCGAGTTCGCCCGTGGGCATGACGACTTGGAAGAAGCCCTTGCCTTCGATAACGACGTCAAGCGGGTTGTCTGTTTGCACGAAGTCGCCCTGTTTGAAGATCACTTCGTTGGAAACGACGCGCGTACCGAGGCCGAGTTGCAGACCGGCAGGGAAAGTCGTCAGTTGGCCCGAAGCCGTGCCCGGCGCAACGAGGTTTTGATAGAGCAAGTCTTGGAACTGAATGCGGCGGTGCTTGAAACCGGTGGTGTTGGCGTTGGCCAAGTTGTTGGCCGTGTTGTCGACGTTGAGTTGCTGGGCGACCATTCCGCTGGCGGCGCTATAAAGGGCTCGTATCATGGGGTCTTCCTTCTATTCGTGAAATCAGCGAAGCGCACCGAGGCGTTGCACGGCCTGGCCTTCCATCTCATCGCCGACTAGAGTGGCCGTGCGGCGAAGCAGATCGAAATGGCGCGATGCGGCGATGAGGCGCACGGCGGATTCGGAGACGTTAACGTTGGCGCTCTCAAGCGAGCCCTGCTGGACGGTCGTCAAGGCGGCTGGCGTTGGCTCGACATCCGCTGGGCGTGAGTACAAGGTGTGGCCTACTTTCTTGAGGACGTGCGGCGAGGCGAACTCTTCGACGAGCAGCCGTCCGACTTCGATGCCGCCAGCTTCGATGACGCCGTTCTGGGAGATCTCGAGTGCTCCCTCGCGCGGCAAGACGAGCGGTTGGCGGTCGTAACCGAGAACAGGCAAGCCATCGGAAGTGCGGAGCGTGCCCTGTGCATCGAGTTGCAGCGAACCGTTGCGCGTGTAGAGTTCGCCTTGGGGCGCCTGGACAACAAGAAAGCCAGGACCGGAGAGAGCGACGTCCAACGGAGCGCCGGTAATTTGCAGCGGCCCCTGCCGGAAGTCGGTGCGGCTGGCTTCGATGAATGGCATCTCGGGGCGTCCCGCCGCGCCTTGGCCTGCGCGCGAACGCGCCGCGTCGAAGAGGCGATAGAACTCTTGATCGGCCTTGAAACCATTGGCGCCGGCGTTGGCGATGTTGTTGCCGATGACGTCGAGCGTTTCCATGCGGGTGCGCATACCGGCGGCGGCAGTGAGTAGTGCGGGATTCATCCGCGAAGGACATGAGCAATCGTCGTGCCACTCTGGAAAGCCTGAAAACAGGGGCGATCGTGAAGATGCATGCGTCAACGATCTGACAGGGCGACAAGATTTCGGCACTGCTCTACGTTGGGTTGAGCGGCTAAGTGGCGCATTTTGAGCGCAGGGCAGTTTGGCCCGTGAGTTGCCAAGATCATCGCGGATGACGAGCGTTGTGCAACCGCGGCTTGAGGTCGCATCGGCGAAGGCGGCGTCAAATAGCGAGACGCCGCGGGCACGCGCCAACAAACCTGACGAGGAAGTGGCGGAAGGCGGATTCGCTGCTGTCTTGGCGGCGCAAACATTTCCGGCAGCCACGCAGCCAGCGAAAGCTGTGGAGAGCGAGGCAGAGCGGGTTCCAACCGAGGCTTTGGATATCGCTGATGCGGGAGAAGCGGAACTGGCGGAAGGCGCTATGAAGGCGGTAGCGCTGTCGTCGGCCATGGAGGCGCCGCTGCAAGCGCTTGCCTCTGAAATGGTGATGGCAGAGAGCCCGGAGTTGGCCGCGTCGCCTCAGCCGGTTAGCCCTGCCGGCGTTGGAGAAGGCGTCGTCGTGGACCCGGAACTGATCGGTTCGGAGAGGAAAGCCCAACGAGACCAGAGCGCGGTTGAGCGCCCGTCGGCTAAGAGCATCGAGTTAGGGAACGCTGAGGCGATCTCTCCGGAGCCACGGCCGGCGACCCCAGCTGCACACGTGGCGCAAGCGCCAGCTACGGAGGCAGGCACGCCGCAGAAGCAGGGGCCGCCTCCCGCAATGCTCGGAGAGGGCGCGGATGAATCGAAGCGCCTTGTTGAGACAGCCGCCACGAATACGACGCTGCGACGCGTAGATGATCTCGCGGCGATTGCGTTCCGAGTACGCCGTGAGAATCCGGTACAAGATACGCGCCACTCGTCGGAGAGACCTGACTGGATGCGAGCGAATGCGAACAATGCGGCAGAGGCGCAACCGCAACACGCAACCGCTGTGCAGATTGCGGCACGAACCGTCGACAAAGCGATCGCATCCGAAGCGACCAAAGCTGTTAGACCAGCCGCGGTGACGCCGACCATCGACATGGAAGTCCACAAGGACCACGGTCAGGACGAGGCCCAAGAGGATCGCAGTCACTCCAAACCAGCGTTAGACCGGCTACTTGAAGCGCCAACGAAGAGCATGAAGAGCAGTGTCGCTCGTCTTGCTCCCGAGCTAGAGGTTCCGACTGACGCATCGAAGCAAGTTGCTGCGAAACCAGCAACTCCCGCGCTACCGGCGAATGCGCCGCCGATGACTGTGCAGGCGAATGCGCAGGCCGAGCCGGCGGCGGTGCAACCGCGTGACGACATGCCGGCGGCAAGCTCGGCGAGCCCGTCGAGGACGCTGGAGGTCGCGGCGCAATTGCAGCAGCAGCACGGGCGCACGACGCTGAACGTCGTGCTGCATGACGAGCGGCTAGGGCGCGTGGCGCTGCAGTTGGTCGAGCGCGGCGGTTGGATTGAAACGGCGATACGGGCCAGCGAGCCGCGCACGGCTCACGCGCTGTCGAACGGGGCCGCTGGACTCTTCGATGCGCTGCAACAGCGAGGACTCACGTTCACAACGAGCGGCGGCTCTGCTTCCGCGTGGGACGCCCAAGAAGGCCAACGCAGAGACAACCCCCAACGCGACCGCGAGTCGCAGGGAAGGCGATTCCGGCTGCGCCGGAGCACGGGCGAATTTGCCGGCGCACTAGCGCGAGCGGAGGTTTAGGAGAAGTACATGGTGGATGCAACGCGATCGACAACAAGCGCGGACGGCGCGCAGGGCGGAGCAGGGATCTTTGATGCCAGCCGCGCCGATACAGGGACGTTCTTGCGGCTATTGGTGTCGCAGGTTCAGAACCAGGATCCCCTCAATCCGCAAGACCCGACGCAGTTCGTCAGCCAGTTGGCGCAGTTCAGTTCGCTCGAACAACTGCTCAATATCAACAAGCAACTAGAGATCATCGCTGCCAACAGCGAGCCAACAACAACAGAGGAAACGACCCATGCCTAGTGCGTTCTATACCGGCCTATCGGGCCTCAGTTCCCATTCGCGCGCTGTTGAAGTGGTGGCCAACAATTTGGCCAACTTGAACACGCTGTCGTTCAAGGGCAGCCGCTCGGACTTCCGCGACTTGTTCTACCAGAACATTGGGCAAAGCCGCTCCGGTGTTGTCTCGCAAGTAGGCATCGGCGCGGCGCCCATTACGGTGTCGCGACGTTTCGATCAAGGCGTGATTCAGAGCACGGGCGGATTGCTGGATGCGGCGATCCAAGGCGAAGGCTTCTTCATCGTCAGCGACAACGAGCTTGTGCAGTACACGAGGGCGGGGAACTTCCAGCTCACGTCGAATCAGGAGTTGGTGACGTTGAACGGAGAGAACGTGCAGGGCTGGATTCGTAACCGCGTCAACGGGACGGTCAATACGTTGCTGCCGATCGGCCCGATCACGCTGCAGGGCAACGACCGCATTGAACCGACCGCTACATCGGAGTTGTCGATTGCAGCCAACCTAGAGAGCGGTTCCACGTCGCCGTTTTCGCGTCCGATACAGGTCTTCGATTCGCTGGGCATGCCGCATGTGATGACCTTGACGTTCACGCCGACCACGCCCGCGGTGGCGACGAATTCCAACGCCTTTGACGTTTCGGTTTCGTTGCCGGCCGCTGAGTTGATCGACGTCAACACCAATCTACCGCCTCTTGCCGATACGAATTTGGTGACGCCTCAGCCGCTGGTTCTCGAGTTCGACCAGAATGGCGTCCTCGATATGGTGACGTCGCCGACGACGATCAGCGTAGATATGGCCGCCAACGACATGACATACGAGAACGGCGCCGCAGACATGCTGATGACTTGGAATCTGCTGGACAGTCTCGGACAGCCTCGGCTGACCAGCGTTGGATCGGACTCGGCGGTCACCGACATTTTCCAGAACGGATCGGCGTCGGCGGAACTTGTTTCGATCCAAATGGCCGACTCGGGCAAGTTGAACGGCATATATTCCGACGGTCGGACGCAGCTGTTGGCTCAGGTTGCCTTGGCGCGCTTTACGAATCCGCAGGCCTTGCAGGCCATGGGCAACAACAATTACGTGCCGACGGCGAGCGCGGGCCTGCCGATTACCGGTACGGCGAATGCGGCTGGACTGGGTTCGGTGGTGGGACTATCGCTGGAAGCTTCGAACGTCGATATAGCCCAGGAGTTCACCAACCTGCTGACTTATCAGCGAGGGTTCCAAGCCAACTCGCGCGTTATCACGACGGCGGATGAGTTGAATCAGGAGGCCTTGAATCTCAAGAGGTGATCCGAGAGGCGAGAACATTGGCGGAGTTGGAGAAGTCACACGAGACTGAGGCGCCTGCGGCGGATGGCAGCAGTGCTTCGGAGTTCGATCGATTTCACGACCTTCCTATACAGGCGGCGGTCCATCTGGACCGCCGCCGTTTGCTTGTTCGAGAACTGTTAGGCTTGGAGCGAGATTCGGTGATTCGTTTGGAACGATCCGCCGGGGAGAACGTGGATCTCGTGCTGAACGGCATGAGGGCCGGGAGCGGCGAGATCGTGGTGATCGACGAGATGGTCGGCCTGCGGATCACGGACATTCGCAAGGAAGGCGTTGAGTGATCGAGTCGATGCCGGCGCTAATGGCCGTGGTCGGCGTGCTGGCGCTTGCGGCGCTTGGCCTGCAGCGGCTGGAGAGGAAGCAGCGGCGCGGCAGATTGCAGGTCATCGAATCCACGGCGTTGGGTCCGCAACGTACGGCGACCGTGTTGCGTGCGGGTTCGCGATGCTTCTTGATCGCCGCGACGAACAACAAGGTTTCCAAGATTGCCGAACTGGATCCGACAGAGTGGGAGCCGGAACCTCAGGAAGAGCCAACCGTGAAGCCGATGCGCGGCCTGCTCAAGCGGCTGCCTACGTGGCTGCTGTTGCTGACGCTCACTGCGGGCATCGCGGCAGCGCAGGTCCAGCCGCCGACGGCGCCGCTGTTGCCTGACATTCGCGTGATCGATCAGCCCGGCGAGATGGGCGTGCCGATGCAGATCCTGTTGCTGCTGACGCTGATGACCTTAGTGCCGGCTGCATTGGCTTCAATTACGCCGTTCTTGCGGATCGTGGTAGTGCTGCACTTCCTGAGGCAGGCGATTGGAACGCAGACGGCTCCGGGCAATCAGACTTTGTTGGGATTGGCGTTGTTTCTGACGATCGTACTGATGCAGCCCGTCGCTAACCAAGTCTATGAAGAGGCGATTGTGCCCGTGCAGCAGGGCGAGATGACCAACTACGAAGGGCTCGATGCGGCCAAGGGTCCTTTGAAGCGCTACCTGAGCCGCTTTGTACGTGAGAAGGATGTGGCGCTGTTTTTGGACATCACCGGTCAACAACGTCCTGCCGTGCCGGAAGACTTGGACCTGATGATATTGGCGCCGGCCTACATGCTGTCGGAGTTGAAAATCGCTTTCCAGATTGGGGCGGTGCTGTTCTTGCCCTTTCTGATCATCGACTTGCTGGTGGCCTCGGTGACGTTGTCGCTGGGCATGATCCAGTTGCCGCCGGTGATGATATCGACGCCTTTCAAACTGTTGCTGTTTGTGTTGATCGACGGCTGGAACTTGATGGTCGGTTCGTTGGTGAGGGGATTCTACGGATGAGCGTCGAAATGGCGATTGACGTCATCCGGCAGGCCTTTTGGGTGGCGCTCGTTACCGGGGCTCCGATCATGGCTGTGGGCTTTGTGGGGGGCGTGATCGTGAGCGTGGTGCAGATCCTTACTTCGATGCAGGACCCGGCGTTCAATACCGTTCCTCGGCTGTTGATCTTTATCGCTTCGGCGATGCTTCTGTTGCCTTGGATGGCGGCGCAGGTGATCACCTATTCCGAACAACTGCTTGGCGGGCTGGAACGTTTCGCGCGGTAAGCGGCCGTGCTCGAACTGAATCTACCTGCAGCATTTCTCGTCAACTGTGCGCTGTTGCTGTCGAGGATGGCGGCGTTCGTGGTGTTCGTGCCGATGCCGGGAGTCCGAGCGAGCCTGGCCTCGACGAAGATCGTACTGGCTGCGGCCTTAACCGCGGTTGCGACGCCGTACGCGTTCAGCACAATTCAGCCGCAAGACATTGCTTCCGAGGGCGTCCCTTGGCTGCTGTTGGGCGCGGCAATTTCTGAAGCCGCGTTGGGAGCAGGTTTGGGAATCGCGCTGCGGCTAACCCTAGAGGCCTTTGGCGTCGCGGCGCAGGCGTTGGGCTTCCAGGCGGGCTACTCGTACGTGAACATGGTCGATCCGACAAGCCAGGCCGACGCTTCGATTCTTAACGTGATGTTTGCGCTGTTGGCGGACTTGCTGTTCCTAGCCACGGATATGCATCTGTTTGCGTTGCGTGCGTTGTTCGACGGGCTGCGGGTACACCCGCTTGGTTCGTTCGCGACCCGTCCGGCGGATGCGCAAATGGTGATCGAGTTAGGCGGCTACATGTTCGAAGCAGCAGTGCGCCTGGCGCTGCCGGTGATGGCTGTTTTGCTGCTCATTGATCTGACGCTGGGGTTGCTCAATCAAGTCCACAGCAGGATGCAGCTGATTACCTTGTCGTTTTCGCTGAAGCTTGTGGCGGCGACGGCGGTGATCGCTTTGATGTTGCCGCTTGCCCCGAAGGTGTTCGAGACGATGGCTGAACACGGGGCAGAGGCGATCGTCGGCTTGCTGACACGGTGAGGCGTCGTGGCGGAAGATCGCGCGCAACGAACAGAACAGGCAACGCCTCGGCGGCTGCAGAAGGCCAGGGAAGAGGGCCAGGTTGCTTCGAGCCGCGAGTTGACCATGGCTCTGCAGTTCGGGGCGGCGGTGGTGTTGCTCAACTTGTACTCCGAGCAGGCGATACGGGGCATTGTCGAGACGAGTCGAGCTTTGTTCCAGCAGAGTTTTCGCCGCGAACTGAGCGTCGGCGAATTGCAGAGTCTGGCGGCTGCTGTGCTGCGTGACGGCATGTTCTTTGTGTTCCCGCTGGGGCTGACTCTGGTGGCGGTTGGACTGCTGATGCATTTGAGTCAGACGGGCTTTGTGCTGTCGGCGAAGAAGCTGACGCTCGATTTCAACCGATTGAACCCGCTTGCCAAGTTGCGCGACTTGCCGGGCGAGAACCTGACGCAAACGTTGAAGGCCATCGTGCTGCTGCCGCTCTTCGGCGTGGTGCTGTGGCAGGTTATCGGTTCGCAATTGGACACGTTCTTGTCGCTGGCGGCGATGGCGGCGACGGCGGGTTCCGTGGCGGTATCGCACGCGGTGTTGGATCTGCTGATGAAAGCCGCGGTGTGCTTGGTCGCGCTGGGACTGTTTGATCTCTACCGTCAGCGGCGGCGCCTCGGCGCCAAACTCAGGATGACGAAAGAAGAAGTGCGGCGCGAACACAAGGATCTCGAAGGCGATCCGCACATCAAAGCGCGGCTGCGGCGCTTGCGCCGCGAGATGAGCCGTGCCCAAGGCGACAGTGGTCATCACCAACCCGACGCACTATGCTGTGGCGCTGCGCTACGAGCCGCAGGGGACGGCCGCCCCGGTGGTCGTTGCCAAAGGCTTGGACCTGATCGCTCTACGCATTCGCGCCATAGCGGAAGAGCATGGCGTGGCGATCGTCGAGAATCCGCCGCTGGCGCGGACGCTCTACAGTTCCGCAGAAGTGGGCACGGAGATTCCCGAAGATCTTTACCGCACCGTCGCCGAGATTCTGGCATACATCTACAGCCTGCGCGGCCAGCGGCCTTGCTAGAGCTACTGAACAGCTATTAACGAATTCGTTGACAAGGTGCTGACGCGGCGCTATGCTTGCTACGTATTCGTTAGTAGCTATGGCCCGAAAGAAATCCACCACCCTTACTGATGTTGAGCTGCGCTTGATGAACGTGCTCTGGGAGCAAGGCCCCTCGACGGTCAGCGAGGTGCAGAAGGCGTTGCCCAAGAGGGAGCGCGCCGCCTACACCACGGTGCTGACCATGCTGCGGATTCTTGAAGAGAAGGGTTATCTCGAACACGAACAGAACGGACGCGCCTTCGTCTACAGACCGTTGGTGGGTCGTGAAGCGGCGCGGCGCAGCAGCGTCTCGCACCTGGTCGGCAGATTGTTTGACGGTTCGCCGGGCGCACTCGTGCTGAATGTGCTCGAGAACGAAGAGCTAACGCCGAAAGAACTGGCGCGGTTGCGCGAACTGATTGCCAAGGCGGAGAAGCCATGAGCTCGCCGATTGCTGACACGCTATTTGAAGCATTGGCGAACGGCCTCTGGCGGGGCGGTTTGTTGGTGATGGCGATGGCGCTTTTGTTGTGGTTCTTCAAGAGGACTACGGCTGCCGAGCGTTATGCCGTGTGGCTGGCGATGCTCACGGTGATCGCGCTGGCTCCTGTAGTGGAAGTCGCCGTGCGTTCGATGCAGCCGGCGGATACTGCGGCGCCGTTGGCCGTGATGGAGTCGGCGTTGCCATCGCCGGACTGGGAGCCGCGTGCAGCTGGAGCGGAGATGGAGTCGCAACCGCCGCCGGTGGAAGTGGCCCCGCGGCCGTTCCTGTTGCTATGGCTGACTGTGGGCGCGTTCTTCAGTGTGAGGTTGGGAAGACGCTGCCTGCTGGCGGCAGCGTTGAAGCGCGAATCGATGACTCCGACGCCGGAACTCGCCGCTGCGGTGGAGAGATGGGAGCGTGATCTATCCGCACGCCGCGTTGGCGCAACGCGTGTCTCCCTTAGCTTGCGTTCGCCTGCAGCCGTCGGTTGGCTATCGCCCGCGGTGCTGTTGCCGGAGAGCGCCGATGCGCAAGTTCCGTCCGACGATCTAGAAATGCTGTGGAGGCATGAACAAGCACACATCGCGCGGCGAGATGACTGGACGCAGCTGTGGGCCGAGGCGTTGTTCGCCGCGGCTTGGTTCCATCCGGCGGCTTATTGGGTCCGCCGCCAGTTGGAAAGAGAAAGAGAACTGGCTTGTGACGAGACGGTGTTGGATGCCGGCGTCCCGGCGCATCGGTATGCGGGGGCGCTTGGACGTTGGGCCGAACGCGCGGCGACAAACGAGTTGCCGGCCGGAGTCATGGGATTAGGGCGTTCGCGTGCGTTGATCATCAGGAGAATTGAAATGTTGTTGTCCCCTTCTAGGATTCTTCGACGCAACAGCGGAGGCCTGGTGTTTGGCATTTGTCTGACGGTTGCGGTCGCCGCTGCCTGGCTGCTGATCCTCGTCGCTCCAATGGCTATTCGCGCGCAATCGGTTGCAGCGTCTGGCATCGTGGTTGATGCTGATCAGCCCGTCGTGGCGGCTCCAGCGGTTCAACCGGAAGTAGAGATTGAAATTCCGGCTCCTGTTACGAAGGTAGAAGTCAACATCGAGCCGGTGTTGGTGAGCCAAGGCGCTCCGCCGGCGACGCCATCGCCGCGACCCGCTCCGGCTCCGTCAGCCGCACCAGTTCCGCCCGGTCCACCGCTTCCTCCGGCGCCTTCCGCGGCTCCGCAGCCGCCTGCTCCGCCGCAAGCACTGCCGCGAGGCCTTCCCGATGCGCTCCTGCGACTGTGTCGAAGAATCCGCCG
>CAZYOX010000084.1:0-13269 GCA_964649285.1 uncultured Bryobacterales bacterium
ATTTGTAACCCTTCGTCACTGGGAACCATAACTGGGGCACTCCCTACAAATAGCCATAGTCCTGAAATTGAGCCGCAAGTTTAGCACCTGTTTCGAGGACTTAGAACGCGACTTGTCCTATTTCGCCGCTTCGTCGTCACGCGGGTAATTGCTCTGCGGATGCGAGATGCACGGCGTCGACGGTAGTGAACCCAATGCCTACCTAGCCGCCCTTGACGAAGTCGCTGGCGTGCGAAAGATCTTCGGGACGGCCAACGTCGCGCCAGAAGCCTTTGATTTCGTACCAGCCAACCTTCTTGCCCGAGTTGACGAGTTCGTGGACGGCGTCAGTCAACTCATACTCGCCGCGCGGCGAAAGGCCCATCTTCTCTTGCGCGGCGAAGACGGAGGGCCGAAAGACGTAGATGCCGGCGTTGTTCCAGTGGGTCGTCGATGTTCCCTGCGGAGGTTTCTCGACAATTTTGGTGACCCGATCGCCGTCGGTGTAGACGGCCCCGCCTTGATAGGGGTCCGCAACCCACTTGACCGACAGCACCATCTCGGCACCCGCGGCGCGGGCAAGCATTTCGCTATAAACTTCCGGCTCAACCAAGTTGTCTCCGTACGTCATCAAGAATGCGTCGTTGCCGACGAAGTCACGCGCCAACAAGGCCGCGCTGCCGGTGCCGTCCTGCTTGACCTGCGTGACGTAATGGAGTTGCGCTTTCGCCGGCGGGTGCGTCGCGAAATAGTCTTTGACGATGTCCTCGCAATAACCGACGACAACGAGCACTTGGCGAATCCCCGCGGCCTCAAGGCGTTCAATTTGGTGCGCCAGCATCGGCCGGTTCCCGAGAGGCAGCATCGGTTTGGGACAGTCTGCCGTGAGGTCCTTCATGCGGGTGCCTCGCCCGGCGGCAAGTGTGACGGCCTTCGTGATCGTTTCCACTCCCTTAACTTAGCCTGAGTCGCCGTCGGAGGTCGTCAGGCGGACGCCCTAACCCGCTCTGCACTATTTCCGCGAAAAAATTTGGGGCAATGTCGATTCCGAGGATGCTCGCTCGTTGCATCTACAGAAGCGCCAATCAGGCCTTCAAAAAGGAGAATCAGAAAATGCGAGTGATGGTTTTCGTTAGGGCCACCGAGGACAGCGAGAATGGGGTCATGCCGTCGACCGAACTGCTTGAAGCAATGGGCAAGTTCAACGAGGAGCTGGTCAACGCCGGCGTCATGTTAGCCGGCGAGGGTCTTCACCCTTCATCGAAGGGGAAACGCATCGCGTTTGACGGTCCTAGTCGCAAGGTCATCGACGGTCCGTTCGCGGAGACCCGCGAGTTGGTCGCCGGCTTCTGGATCTGGGAGGTGCGAGACATGACGGAAGCCGTTGAATGGGCGAAACGTTGTCCCAATCCAATGCCGGGACCCAGCGAACTTGAGATCCGTCCCGTTTTCGAAGCCTCCGATTTCGGCGACGCCCTGACGCCTGAGGTATCCGAACTCCACGAGCGCAACCGCCAGAAAACGGAAGCGCGTTGAGAGAGTATCCGCCGCCGCTCGCCTAAGCTGGAGGTGTGACGCCCGACGTCAACCGCGCGATCGAAACGGTGTTCCGTATCGAGCGGGCCAGGCTCCTCGCGGGTCTGGCCCGCCTCGTCCGCGATGTCGATCAGGCCGAAGACTTAGCGCAGACGGCGCTCGTAACCGCCCTAGCGGAATGGCCGAAAACGGGTGTGCCGGAGAATCCCGGCGCTTGGCTGATGATGACCGCCAAACGCCGCGCCATCGACCGCTTTCGACGGGCCCAGATGCTCGAACGTAAGCACGCCGAGCTAGCCCGGGAACTGGAAGCCCAGCGCGACGAGGCTGTGGAAACGATAGAATCCACGCTCGATGACGATGTCGGCGACGATTTACTGAATCTGATATTCATCGCCTGCCACCCCGTGTTGTCCCCTGAATCGCGCGCCGCACTGACGTTGCGCTTGATCGGCGGGTTAACCACCGGCGAGATTGCGCGCGCTTTCCTCTCGAATGAAGCTGCCGTGGCCCAGCGAATCGTCCGAGCTAAGAGAACGATCGCCGAGGCGGGCGTCCCCTTCGAAACGCCGCGGGGCGAAGACAGGCGAAATCGCCTCGGCTCAGTCATGGAGGTTATTTATCTGATCTTCAATGAGGGCTATGCCGCGACAACGGGAGAAGACCTCATCCGTCCCACCTTGTGCGCCGAAGCGCAACGTCTTGGCCGGATCCTCGCAAGCCTGGCGCCCAAGGAGCCCGAGGCATTCGGCCTGCTTGCCTTGATGGAAATTCAGGCATCTCGTCTTCCAGCTCGGACGGCGCGGGACGGTTCACCGATCTCGTTGCCCGATCAAAACCGTGCGCTCTGGGATCCACTCTTGATTCGGCGCGGCCTTGCCGCCCTCGAACGCGCCAGGAAATTGGCAGACGTGGATGGCCCCTATGCGCTGCAAGCAGCACTTGCCGCCTGCCACGCAATAGCGCGTAGGGCCGAGGAAACGGATTGGGAGAGAATTGCGGCGCTCTATGACGCCCTACGCAGAGTCATGCCGTCGCCTGTCGTCGAACTGAACCGCGCCATCGCCCACTCCATGGCTTTTGGACCCAAAGCTGGTTTGGCCTTGGTCGTCCAGATCGAACAAGGTGGGGCATTGACCGGCTACGCCCCGCTGCCTGCCGCGAAAGGCGACTTCCTGTTCCGGGCGGGCCGCAACTCTGAAGCTCGTATCGAGTTTGAACGAGCGGCCGCGCTGACCCTGAATCAGCACGAGAGGATCTTCCTTCTCAAACGAGCCGCGGCCTGCGGCGCTTAGCTCAAAGCTCCAGCTTCACAGGCGTCTTTTCTTTCGCGCTGCGATAGACTGCCATGGTCATTTCGACGGACTTGAGGCCGTCATAGGAGGTGACCGGAGGCTTGCCGTTGTTCAAGATCGCGTCGACGAATAGCCGGTCTTCTTCAGCGAAACCCCACTTCTCTTCGCGCGTGAGGTTGGCGAAGTTCTCGACGCTGGTGGGCTTGTCGAGGCCAATGCGCCATTCCAGCTTTTCCATCTCTTCGGAGCGGATCGTGGAGTACTGGCCGTAAACTTCGACGCTCTCATAGGGGAAGAACCAGCTCGTATCGGCCGAAGTCACGAACGTCGCGTGTTGGCCGCCCGTGAACTCGACCAACATCGAGAAATCATCCTTCCGGCTCTCGCGAGCCTGCACGGACACGATCTCGCCGAGCAGAAAGCGCATCATGTCGAACATGTGAATCGGCGTCTCAAACAGAAAACCACCGGTGACCGCGGCGTCGCCGACCCACGTCGGGTTGAGCAATTCGCCGCGATTCATCTTGATGTGTGCGCAGTGCGCGGGCGAGCTTTCGAGCAGTTTCTTGAGGTTCTTGTAGACGGGCGCAAAGCGGCGATTGTGGCCGACTTGAAAGACAGTCTTCGAAGCGGCGGCGGCCTCGTGCAAGCGTTGTGCGTCCTTGAAAGTCGTCGCCATGGGCTTCTCGCAAAACACGTGCTTGCCGGCGGCTATAGCGGCGAGCGCCATGTCGACATGTGTGGTGTTCGGCGACACGACATAGACGGCGTCGGACTCCGCTATGAGGTCATCGACGCTAGCGACGGCGAGTGCGCCCGCGCGGGCAGGGTCTACGTCGTAAATGCCCGTTACGCGCACACGGTCGTCCCGTTCCAGGTTCGCGCGATGAACGCCCGACATGAATCCGGCGCCGATAAGACCAATCTTCAAACCCACTGATTTCTCCTCGAATCTCCGAATCTAGCACGCTGCGGAGGCGTTGGCCTCAGCGAACAAACAAGAGTCGAATCTCGTAATCTCATGCGAGGAGAAGAAATGATCAAAACCACCACTCCCTCGATAGAGGGCCGCCCCATCAAGGCATATTTGGGAATCGTCGTCGGCGAGGCGATTGTCGGCGCCAACATTTTCAAAGACCTGTTTGCCGGCATTCGCGACATCGTCGGCGGCCGTTCCGGGGCTTACGAGAAGGAGTTGAGCAGAGCGCGCCAGATCGCGCTAGACGAATTGGATCAACAGGCTTTGTCGCTGGGCGCCGATGCCGTGGTCGGCATCGATCTTGATTATGAGGTTCTTGGCCAGGGCAACGGCATGTTGATGGTCAGCGCCAGCGGCACGGCCGTCAAGCTGGGATAGCCGCGAGTAATCCAGGGGCGTCGGCGTCAGCGCTACCTGCGACCCCGACCATTGCGGCCGCCGTTGCCATTTCCATTGCGGCCGCCATTGCCGTTCCCATTGCCGTTCCCGTCGCCGTTGCCGTTGCCATCATCGCCCGAGCTGCTGGACCCGCCGCTGCCGCCAGAACCTCCGGAGCCGTCGCTGCCGGCCGTGCTGCCGCCAGAACTGCTGCTTCCGCTGCTGCCATCGGCGATGGCCTGCAAGTCTGAGGCTTGGTTCGAAAGCGATGTAACGAGCACGCTGGAAACTTGCCGCACTCCATAGATCAGCGCGACCGCCAGCGCACCCAAGAGCAGGGCGTAAGAAATTATGCTGGCTCCGCGCGTATCACCGAGAACGTTCCGCAAGTTGTCCATTCGTATATATTTCATTGCTATGACTGCATTTTCCTTTCGCCGGCTGCCGGCGAGGGTTACCACAAGACGAGTATCCAGTTCACGAAACAGATCGGGCAATAGTGCAGCGGTAACCTTTTGCCTAACCATGAGTACCTAGGTAAATCCCTTGTGACCTTAGGACCTCTCCCCGGTCCGGTATATGCCTGAGAGGCGGGTGCGGTTTACCGTGCGAGGAGCCGCGACAAGTTGCCTCCAAAAATCTTGGAGGCCCCCTCTGAGCTGAGGGCTATTCTTTGAAGCGCCTCAACTTGAGCGTCAAATACCGCCCGGTTCCAGCCGCGCGGGAAGAAGGACGAGTCGGAGCCAAAGAGAAGTCGATCCGGGCCAAGCACGCTAAGCGTTTGGCGAAAAACATCTTCGAGCGAAGGTGAAGGAGTCAAGTACTTCGTCCACGCGTTGCTGCTGGAAGTGTCGAGGTAGACGTTCGGGCACAAGTCAGCAAGCATAAGCACCTCACGAAAGAAGCCGGCTCCGAAGTGCGGTACAACGAAATTCACCTGCGGATACTCGAGCGCAATGCGATGCAGATCGAGCGGGTTCGAGCGGCTCATGTCGAACTTCGAGGCCAGGCCCAACTTTTTGCGAACTCCGACGCTGAGCACGCCGCAATGAACGAAGACGATCGTGCCAGGCCGTTCTGCGGCGGCTAGATAGACGGGCGCTAAGCGTTCGTCCTGAACGGAGAAGCCTTGCATCGCAGGGAACAAACACAACCCCTGGAGTCCTGAGTCGAATGCTGCGGAAGCGCGCTCAGCGGCATCCGGCGTGGTTGGGTCGAACAGGAAGTATCCCCAAAAGCGATCCGGAAAGGAGTGGATCGCCGCAGCAACAGAAGCCTCATCGCCGGGGATGCTGGCTATCAATGCGCAGCCATTGACCTCGTGACGGTCGAGTTCAGCGGCCCACTTGGCAGCTAGGTCGCGGGGTTCGACGGGCGGCGCGTCCCAACCGAGGCCTTGCGCCATCGCTTCCACGGATTGCTCAGCGTCTCGCCGCTGGGAGCGGAGGACCTCGAAGAAACGATAGGAGAACAGATGAACGTGAGCGTCGTTGACGGCTAGCTCGCCCCAGGCGGTTTGCATCCCATGAGGATACGGCTTATCGAGGGCGCGGATCTTCGAGTTCCGCCATGCGCTCCAGCTCAAAGTCGCTGCAGAGAAACTCGGAGCCCGGCATCTTGATGCAGCCCAGAGCGCAGCGGTGTTGGGTATAGAGTCGCGCGAACATGCGCTGCAGCCACTCGTCAGCTTCAGCCAGCGTCGGGAATGAGTTCGCTAGGCAAATCCCGCCCCCTTCGATGAGTCCGAGATACTCGTTGGAATTCTCGATCGGTTCCCGCACTAGGTGAATCATTTGGCTGCCGACCTGATGAATCTCGGCAACACGGCGGTCATTCATACCCCAATTCTGGGGTCTTTCACTTAGGGGTTCAATGGCCCCTAAGTTTCATTCCTCGTCACGAACCCTGGTACTACCGCCGCCAAAACTAACGGCCCTGCAGTCCCGGTAATAGGATCTCGTCATATGGAACGGACGCGATCGCCGACGCGCGATTCGTACCCCTTAACGGCGGTCAGCTGGCTTTGCAGATAACCCAACTGGTCGACTCCGGCCAGCAGACACTTCTTCGAGAACGCATCGATCGGGAATTGGACCGTCGAGCCGTTTGGGGTGATCAACTGCTGATTTTCCAAGTCAATGGTCAGCTGCAAATTGGGGTCCGCTTGGGCCATTTTCATCAGCGAACTGTGCGTCGCGGCATCGACTATGACCGGCAGCAGGCCGTTCTTGAGCGAGTTATTACAGAAGATGTCGGCAAATGACGTGCTGATAACAGCTTTGAAGCCATAGCCCATCAACGCCCACGGAGCGTGTTCGCGAGACGAGCCGCAACCGAAGTTGTCACCCGCGATCAGGATCGTGGCGCCGGCGTGCTCGGGCTTATTGATCACGAAATCAGGGTTCGGGTCGCCGGAAGGCAGGTAACGCCAGTCGTTGAACAGATTTACCGCCAGGCCATCCTTGCTGATGGTCTTGAGATAGCGCGCTGGAATGATCTGGTCGGTGTCGATGTCTTGGATCGGCAACGCGACGGCCTTGCCGGTGAACTTGGTGAGTGCTGGCATGTCTGTTCTCGCTTAGGACAGGAATTCGCGCGGATCGGCGACCGCGCCCTTAATCGCTGAGGCGGCCGCCGTAGCCGGACTGGCCAGAAATGTCCTGCCGCCCTTACCTTGGCGTCCTTCAAAGTTGCGGTTGCTGGTGGAAACGCTGTACTGGCCCGGGCTGAGCTGGTCGCCGTTCATGGCAAGGCACATCGAGCAGCCCGCCTGGCGCCATTCGGCGCCGGCAGCGCGGAAAATCTCGGGCAGGCCTTCTTCCTCAGCCTGCTTCTTGATCTTCTCGGAGCCCGGCACAACCATCGCGCGGACGCCGGGAGCGACTTTGCGGCCCTTCAGCACTTCGGCGGCCTCACGCAAATCGCCCATGCGAGAATTCGTGCAACTACCGATGAAGACAACGTCGATGGCGTGCCCAAGAATCGGTTTCCCTGGCTCCAAGTTCATGTATTCCAGGGCCTTCTTCACGCCTGCGCTCTGGCTGGGATCGGCGATCCGAGACGGGTCGGGTACGGCCTGGGTAACGCCAACGCCCTGGCCGGGGTTCGTTCCGTAGGTGACCATCGGCTCAAGCTTGGTGACGTCGACGATGGTGGTGCGGTCAAACTTGGCGCCGGGGTCTGTTGTCAGTTGCTTCCAGCGCGCAACGGCGGCATCCCAGGCGGCGCCTTGGGGGGCGCGGGGCCGGCCTTTCAGGTACTCAAAGGTTGTTTCATCGGGCGCGATAAGCCCGGCCTTTGCGCCAGCCTCGATGGACATGTTGCAGACCGTCATGCGGCCTTCCATCGAAAGCGCCCGGATCGCTTCACCGGTGTATTCGAAAACGTGTCCGGTGCCGCCGCCAACGCCGATTTGAGCGATGAGGGCCAGGATCAGGTCCTTGGCGCCGACGCCCTTGGGAGCGAGGCCTTCAAAGCGCACTTCGTGCGTCTTGGGCTTGTTCTGCAACAGGCATTGCGTAGCCAGAACGTGCTCGACTTCGGTCGTGCCCACGCCGAAAGCGAGGGAACCAAAGGCGCCGTGGGTTGAGGTGTGGCTATCGCCGCAGACGACAGTCAGTCCGGGCTGGGTCAACCCCAACTCAGGACCGATCACGTGCACGATGCCCTGATCGATTGTGCCTAGATCGGCGAGCGGTACGCCGAACTCCTTGCAGTTAATACGCAATTGATCGACCTGCTTGCGGGCGATCTCATCGGGAATAATCTGCAGCCGCGTATCGGTGGTCGGAATGCTGTGATCCAGCGTGGCCATGGTGTGATCGGGGCGGCGAACCTTGATGCCGCGATCGCGCAGGCCCTGGAAGGCCTGTGGCGACGTGACCTCGTGAACCAGGTGCAGATCGATGTACAAAACAGCCGGCGATCCCGGCTCGTGGACGACGACGTGATCGTCCCAAATCTTCTCGATTAGCGTGCGCGGTTGACTCACTCGTGTGGACCTCTGAACCTACTCCGATTAGTAGAGCAAGCGGCCTTGTCATAATGCAAATTGATAGTTTTCTACGTTTTGATAATTTTACGTTATAGATAACGGAACTCTTGCCCAACTGTGCGCCTCAAATTGTTCGGCAAGGGCCGCAGGAGGTCGAGTTTGGTTGATTTTTTCCGGAAAACGACCTGATTTTACCGCGGTTTTCCCATTCTTGCCAGGGGGAAATCTGGTGTAAATCATTGATAACAATGGGTCTTAGTGCGGATTGGCCGATTTCTAACGCTGCCTGGGTGCTACCTGCCGGTTGTCGCTGGGCTGACGACGGATGTGGGGGTAGAAGCATCGAAAAGACGAACGGCCCGCGTCAGTGAAGCGGGCTATCGTGAGATTTCAGGTTAGCAGGGGGCGGAAGCGGACCTCTTGCCGTGCATCAAGCGGAGTACTTTCTGGTGAGGTCGCGAAGTTGCGCTAGGTACTTTGGCGCCGCCGTCTCGACAGGCTCCTCGTCCTCGTATTCGAGGGACACATACCCTTTGTATCCAGCGGCAGCGAACAGCTTCATGACGCGCTCCCAATCACAGGCCTCGCTGTGACCATCCTCGAACCGTATCGATGTTTTGAACTGTGCATTGACGGCATAGGGCACGCACATTTCGATCTGGCGATAGGGATCGCTCCTAAAATTTCCCGTGTCGAGGTTGATTCCAACCCAGGGGTTATCGACCGCTCGCACCATGGAGAGGAGCCGCTCGGCATGGAGAGTGATGCCGCCATGATTCTCTAGGCCCAGGATCACGCCCTGGTTGCCGGCATACTCGGCAGCTCGCTTCAGGATCTCAACGACCCATCGGGCCGCCTGATCTTCGGTTGCTCCTTGGGGAACAGTTCCGCCGAAGACGCGAATATGGCTCGCTCCGAGTTTGTTCGCAACGTCAACCCAGTAACTCAACCAGGCCGCCTCCCTTTGTTGCTGCTGCACATCGCCCCTGCAAAGATCCGTACGAATCGCAATGGCCGGAATTTCAATAGCAGCTAAGTAAGCTTTGCGCCGAAGCGAGAGCAAGTGCTCATCCAGGCCCGTCTTTGGGAGCCAATAAACCGTCAGGTCGAGGCCGTCGACGCCATGCTCGACCGCTACGTCAACAAGATCCGCATAACTCATCTTTCCGCTTTCGAGCTGCTTGCGATAGGTGTAAGCGCAGAGAGCCGGCCTGATGCGCGCTGAACCGCCCGCAGTCTTCGGAGTTTGAGCCGAGGCCGACGAGGCAAGACTTGCCCCAGCGGCCATCTGAACCATCTTGAGAATTTCACGTCTCTTCACGATAGAGAGGCCTCCTCGCAGGCTGGATCGATCGCTCAGCATTATACGGCGGCTGACTTGGCGCCGATATTCCCAGCGCCCGTTTCCGGCGCGATGCCCATGGCGCCACGGTTCGCGCATGCTCCTAGCCTGTATGCTGTCGCTGTGTCTTCAACCGCGCGTGTTGGTCCATGAACTCTGGCAGGTCGCCCCATCCCCGCGCCAACATGGGGCAGGTGGGACAGCCGCCCTGACGCCGGTCGCAAAATCGGATCCCGCAGCGTACGTCTAGGCCCTGGAAGGCCATCGAAATGCGCCCGAGCTTCTGCGTATCTCGCCCCTTGAGCAGCACCGTATCGCCCGACTCGACGATCTCCCGAATCCGCTCCAGCGCCGGCAACACGTCTCGTCCCAGACTGACGATGCGATCCGCAGGAAAGCCTGCCCGTTTCGCGCCTGAGCGCAGGAACTGCTCCTCCCGCCCAATGTGAAGAATCAACCCCTCTGGAACCCTAGCGAAAGACTCTCCCAGCAAGCCATAGGCGTCCGATTGCTTCCCCGGAGGCTCCGTGATGTCCCCCACGATCATCAACCGACGCTTTCCGGGCAACTCCGCGAATGCATCTACCGCCGCGACAAACGATTCGAAGGAACCTTTGAAGGAATCGTCGACGAACACGACGCCATTCTCTAGGGATGTCAACCTCATGCGTCCCCGCGGCGGCTCCAGCCGACTCAAACGCTCGGCGGCAACGGCGAGGGGAATGCCCGCTTCCTGCGCCGCGACCAGGGCCGCTAGGATCGGGAAGGCCATGTGCCGTCCCAATACGGCCGCTCGCACGGTTACGGTTTCGCCGCGGACGGAAGCATGCAACTCGATGCCCTTCGGCCAATCGAGAAGATAGCGTTCGACACGCACTTCCGCCTCGGGAGCAAATCCGCATAGTACGCTCCGGGCTCGGGTTCGCTCCCGAATCGACGCTGCCAACGGATTGTCGGCGTTCAAGATCGCCAAACCGTCCGGACCCAGCGCCGCCGCTAACTCCGCCTTCTCATCTCGCGTTCTCTCTAGAGTCCGCAGAGAGCGGCTGTGCTCGGTGCCGATGCCCGAGACGACGGCGATGTTGGGGCGGATCATCTTCGCAAAGCCACGCATTTGCCCGGGCCGGTCAATCCCGGCTTCCAACACGCAGTACGGAGCCTCGGGGGATTGATTCAGGATCCTTTGCGCCAGGCCGGACTTGTGGTTTGTTCCCGGTTGGATCTCGGCTCCGAGAGCGACCGCAACCGCAGTGCAAGTGGTCGTCTTGCCGAACGACCCCGTGACCGCGACGACCATCGTTTCGCGCAGCGCCGTTCGCCGATAGACGGATGCCGCGAACCGGTACACCGGCCATGCGCGAGAGCGAATGCCCTCGCGGATGAATTGCCATGCTAACGGATTCCGAAGAATGGACGGTAAGTCGCTCCACCGGTACTTCATCCGTAGCCAGGATGCCACAGGACGGGATGATGGAGGCCTGAAGCGACCGGCGCGGCCCGCTAGCTTTCGTCCTGGGAGACGAAGGTGCGGGACATGCGATCGTGCCAGGTAAGGCCTTGTTCGTCGGCAGCGGCCCAGATGAAGCCGACTCCTAAGGCGGCGAGACTCAACAGAGTTCCGAAGGCGCGGCTGCGGCGCTGCGAAGCAGCGGGAGGTTCGCCGTCGATGTTGAGGACGCTGAGCCCCAGCCAACTCATCCCGGCCGTGCGGCCCGCGAAAAGCAGAAAGCAAAAGAGATAACAGGTAAGATTGAGGGCGAAAGCGGCCCCAATCACTTGCAACATCTCGTCCGGCGAGAGAGTCACGCGCCCGAACTGGTGGACAAGGGCCGCGAACACGCCAGTGGCCAACAGGGCGACTCCCAAGTCCATGGCGCCGGCAATGGCGCGTACAGACAGAGGCGCGGGAAGCGGCGCTCGGCGGCTTTGCTCCGGGCTGCTTCCGCCGCCAGCGGGACGCAGATCGACGATCGGGGGAGCAGCCTTGGGCGGTTGAGCCGCGCGCGGAGCATCGAGTGGAGCAGCGAGCGGCGGCATCCGGCGCGCGGGCTTGCTTGGCGTGAGCACGCGGTTCTCCGGAACGGCGGCCCGCTTTGGCGGCGGTAGATCCAGGGGAGGCCGCTCTTCCACGCGAGGCGGATCGATGCGGTCGCGATACCCAGCCAATCTCTCGTGGAGTTCTCGCTTCCATTCCGGTTCGGGAGCGGGACGAGGCGGCGGAGGGGCCGAGGGAACGGGAAGCGCCTCGGACTTCTCTAGGTCGCGTCGAAGGCGAGCGGCTGCGTCCCGATTCCGCAGCGGCCGGCCGCAGCGATCACACCGCCGCGCCTGAATCGCGGCCCACTGTCCGCAGCCAGAGCAACGCTTACTGTCGAGAGCTCCCGAGGTCTCTAATGGAACGCCAATCACGCCTGTGTTCGGACCGTCGCGTTGCGGGAACCACGCGGCTCTTTGAGTGTACTCGGATGCATTTGTCTGGGGCAATGTTTTCATTAAGTTATCGCGCTGGGGCTTTGTTGAATCTGCGAAACGGCTGTGATAGCTTGAAACTTCAGGCTGTTGCGCTTAGCAGGGCGTGCGTCCGCTCCACCACAAGGTGACTGAATTGTTTTCGAAGCGACGGCTTCGGGATGGACTAGGACTGTAAACAGCGCGGTTTCTTTCGACCTTCATGTCGCTCGCAATTGCTACTCGCTACGCTATGGCCCTCGCGGATGTTCTTTCCGGCGAGAAGGCGGACACGACGCCCCAGGAGGCGATCGATCAGCTTCGGGATTTTCAAGGGACAATCGCAGCGGCGCCGGAACTGCGGACGTTATTCTCGGCCCCGTCGGTCGACGGCGAAAGCAAGAAGCGGCTAGCGGCGACCATCGGTGATCGGATCGGCTTCTCGAAGTCGGTTCGCAACTTGGTGTTCGTCCTGCTCGATAACAGGCGGATTAGCTTGCTGCCCGAGTTGATCGCCGCTTTCGAACAGTGGTTCGACGATAAGCAGGGCATCAGCCGTATTAAGGTTACTTCCGCGGCCCCGCTGTTGGACGACCAACGGGCAGCCGTGATCGACAAGTTTAAAAGGCTTACAGGCCGCGAGATTCACGCATCTTTCCATCTGGACGAAACGCTGCTTGGCGGCGTGGTCGTAAGAGTAGGCTCGAAGCTCTATGACGGCTCCTTGTCGTCCCAGTTGCAGGTGCTCGACCGGGCGATGTCCGGTCGTCAGTAAGGATTCACTAGACCAAGAGGTTTCTATGGCTCAGATCAGCGCTGAAGAGATCACAAAGCTGATTCGCGATCAAATCGAGAACTACGACGGCGCAGTTCAGGTCGCGGAAGTCGGCTCGATCATCTCGTTGGGCGACGGCATCGCTCGTTTGCATGGCTTGGAGAAAGTCATGGCGGGCGAGATGTTGCAGTTTCCGCATGACGTGGCGGGCATCGCCATGAACCTCGAAGAGGATCAAGTGGGCGCCGTGCTGCTTGGCGACTACACGAAGCTGACGGAAGGCGACGAAGTCCGCCGGACGGGAACCATCATTTCGGTGCCCGTCGGCAAGGCATTGATTGGCCGCGTAGTCGACGCGTTGGGTCGCCCGATCGACGGCAAGGGACCGATCGAAACGGACACCTACTTTCCGATCGAGCGCTTGGCTCCGGGCGTCGTTGATCGCAAGTCCGTCAGCGAACCGATGCAGACCGGATTGAAAGCGATCGACTCGATGGTGCCGATCGGCCGCGGCCAGCGTGAGTTGATCATCGGCGATCGCCA
>CAZYOX010000085.1:0-13127 GCA_964649285.1 uncultured Bryobacterales bacterium
GTATATGGCATAACCTTCTTCGAGAAGTGGGGCAGTAATGTCGCATAATTTAGAACTAATTCGATCCGTCTTTCTAGCTTTTCTGACGATCTTGTCATCGACCGCCGGTTGGGCAAGTCCCGAGCCTGCCGCGGTGGTTTCCGCAGCCAGTTTTGAGGAGCAAGTTGCCCCCGGTTCCATCGCTTCCCTGTTCGGCTCAGGCCTCTCGACCGAGACGCTGGTCGCGGAGGCAGACGGCAGCGGCCTGCTGCCGACGGAACTGGGCGGCGTATCGGTCGAGGTTAACGGGCAGCTTTCCGGATTAATCTTCGTTTCCCCGCTACAAATCAATTTTTATCTCGATCCATCCCTGCCGCCTGGTCCGGTCACCATCACGGTGCACGTGAACGGCGAGTCCGCGGATCTGCAGGCGACGCTGCACGACGTTGCGCCGGGTTTGTTTCTGCTGCCCTGCGTCCGCTTCAACCGCGGCGCCGTCCTCGAAGGCCTTACTTATGAGTTGGAATCGTTCCGCGTCGCCAATCCAGACGGGCCTCAGGAAGATAACCGCACACGGCTGAGTCTATGGGGAACGGGCATTCGTTTTGCATCTCCCGACGGCGAATCCAATGCAGCCTCGTTGATTCGCGTGGAAGCTATTGACCGCACTGGGAGAATCATCGCCCTCGCCGCCGAATACGCCGGCCCGGCGCCCATGTTCTTCGGTCTGGACCAAGTAAATGTCATAGTCCCGCCGCACATGGCGAACGCCGGCCTTGTCGAATTAAGTGTCTGGATCGGCGACGAAGCCTCCAACGTCATCTCGGTCTTATTCGACGAAGAGGAGCCGCAGGGCCAGCTGGAGGTCGTAACCGAGGCCGGCGCCGGAGTGGACGACTACACGGGCGATGGCGGCCCAGCGCTCCAGGCGGGCCTGCGCGAACCCGCGGCCACAGCCGCCGATCGCCAAGGAAATCTCTACATCGCAGACGCCGCGGCTCGTGTGATCCGCAAAGTCTCGCCCAGCGGCATCATCACCACGTTCGCCGGCACGGGCGAGGAAGGCGGCGACGGTGATGGCGGCCCGGCTGTTGAGGCTACGTTCCGCCGTCCCATGGCGCTTGCCGTCGATCGTAACGGCGACGTTTTCGTGGCTGACCCAGCAGATCATCGCGTACGGCGCATCGCAACGGACGGTAATATCTATGCCTTCGCGGGCAATGGACTGGAAGGCGACTCAGGCGACCTGGGCTTGGCCACTCAGGCTAGCTTCGGCGCGCCGGTTAGCCTTGCCTTCAACATCCACGGCAGCCTCTTCATCGTCGATCAAGCCAACGAAAGAGTCCGTAAGGTCTATGGCGATGGCTACATCTCGGCCTTCGCCGGCACAGGAGAGGGAGGCCCTTCAGGCGACGGAGGCCCGGCTCTACTCGCCGTACTGACGAACCCCACATCGGTAGCTGTGGGCCTGGATCAAAGCGTCCTCATCGGCGACGGCACGGGCCGCATCCGTCGTGTCGACCCAACCGGAATCATCCGTACCATCGGGGGACTTGGCCAGAGCGGCGATGCCGACAGCGGAGTTCCCTTTGACTCCGCTGCTCTCGGGCTGGGTTTGCAAATCGCTTCCGATCCTCATGGCGGGGTCTGCATCACCGACGGCGCTACGAACAAGATTCGTACGGTTGGCGCCGATTGCAAGCTCTATACCCTAGCCGGAACGGGAACGGCCGGGATTTCACCTGATCACGCTGCCGCTCTCGACGCCAATCTGAACAATCCCAGCGGACCGTCGTTCAGCCCAACGGGGGAGATCCTCTTTGCGAGCCCGGAGAACCGGATCGTTCGCCGCTTGGCGCGCGTCGTTCGCGCCGAAGGCGGCGCCTGCGTGCAGAGCCTTCAAGTCGCTCTCGATCGCGGCGCCCTCATGCCCGAAGAACCGCTGTTCGGTTTCGTCCGTTTCAACTGCCCGGTCGAGACGGATACCGCGGTGGTCCTCGGCAGTAACCATCAGAACCTGCTGGTTCCCGCGTCCGTGACCGTCCCAGCGGGTCAGCAACTCGCCTTCTTCCAGGCCGAAACGCTCGCTTTCGACGATCCCAATCCGCCCACCTATTTCGCCCAGACGGCCAGCGTTACCGCCGACAGCGGATCTTTCGCCGATACGACCAGCGCTACTCTCGTTGTCTGGCGCGACAAGTTAGTGGAGCGCGTTGATGTTTCCAAGCCTGTCGTCGTGGGCGGCGACACGCTCTCCGCAACCGCCTGGCTTTCCCGGCCGGCATGGGAAGGCGGCATCTTCCTTGGTGTGAATGCCGGTCCGAGCGCTTCTACCCATGACGAAGTTCTCGTGCCTCATCGCCTGCGCTCTGTCGAGTTTCTGGTTCGGACGGAGCCCGTGACGGAGCGCACGCTTGCCCGCGTCTCCGTCTCCGGTCCCGGTGGGGGGCCGCCGACGGAAGGCCCGTTTGTTATCGATCCAACTGAGCCTGGCCCCGATGGTCCGTCTCTGGTCGACATCCTTTCGCTCGCCGTGACGCCCGGCTCGGTGGTCGGCGGGGAAGGATCAACAGGCCGCGTGACGTTATTTTCGCCCGCACCTGACGGCGGAGCACAAGTCTTCTTGTCAAGGTCGGGTTCCAATGCTGGAGTTCCGGACTCGATCCTCGTGGAAGCAGGCGCAACTTTTGCTGACTTCTCGATTACCACGTCAACGGTCACGACCCCGGAAGAATCCGCTATCACGGCAATATCACGGAACTCTGTCAACGGTACGCTGCTGATCCTTCCGGAAGAGGGAAACGGCGGCGGAACGATTCTGAGCATCGTCATCGCGCCCGGTTCCGTGGTTAGCGGGGGAACCGCAACAGGCACGGTGACCTTAACGGAGCCCGCGCCGCTGGGCGGCGTCGTCGTGACGCTGGCCAGTGACGATCCAGCGGCGGCGGTACCGCAGTCGGTCACCGTGCCTGCCGGCCAAACGACCGCATCCTTTACGATCACGACGTCACCTGTCGAAACTGCCACGGCCGTCGGCATCAGCGCGACTGCGAACAACTCTGCTGCCGGGACGCTTACGATCCAGCCTGGCGAGGACGGCTCAGACGAAGGCGAAATCCTTAGCCTGGTCATCTTCCCGGAAACAGTTACCGGAGGCGCTAGCGCCACTGGCACGATCACCTTGGCCGCTCCGGCGCCGGCCGGCGGCGTTCTGGTGACTCTCGCCAGTGACGATCCGGCGGCCACGGCGCCCGCCTCCATCACCATTGCAGAGGGTCAAGCGAGCGGGCAGTTCTCCATCGCCACGACCGCAGTCGAATCGACGACTGTCCCTGAGATCACTGCCACTTCCGCAAATGCTGTCTCCCATACCTTAACCATCCAACCGGAGTCCAGCGGCTCGGGTGAAGGCGAGATCCTCAGCCTGGTCATTTCTCCGGACACGGTGACCGCAGGCGATAGCGCTACCGGTACGGTGACCTTGGCTGCTCCGGCGCCCGCCGGCGGCGTCCTGGTGACTCTCGCCAGCGACGATCCGGCGGCCACGGTGGCTGCCTCCATCACGATCGGGGAGGGCCAAACAAGCGGACAGTTCCCGATCTCTACTGCCGCAGTCGAATCGACAACTCTTCCCAAGATTACGGCGACTTCCGAGAATGCAGTCTCCGAAACGCTGACCATCCAACCGGAGTCCAGCGGCTCGGGCGAAGGCGAAATCCTCAACCTGGTCATTAGCCCCGACACCGTGGTCGGCGGCGATGCCTCGACGGGTACTGTCACTCTGGCGACTATGGCTCCAGCCGGCGGCATTCTGGTGACGCTCGCCAGCGTCGATCCGGCGGCAACGGTTCCGGCATCCATCACCGTTCCCGAAGGTCAAACATCGGCGCAGTTCGGAGTCACCACATCGAATGTGGCAGCGCTAACCGCAGCGGAAATCACGGCGACATCGGCCAACTCGGTTTCCAGGACGCTGAACATTAACCCGATTCCCTGCGTATCGAGCATCCAAATCACCACGCAGGACTTTCTCGGTACGGTCTTGGGCGGGACGGATCTCTCGGGGACGGTGAACCTGACCGGCACGGCGCCGGAAGGAGGTATGGACGTGCAGTTGACCAGCGCACTGGCGGACATCTCCGTACCAACGACGGTCCACGTACCCGAAGGCCAGGCCTCGGTCGGGTTCACCATCACAACAAACCCCGTTTCCTCTTTGGCGTCTTCGCTCATTACAGCCACGGCCGGCGAGTGCCCAGGCGCTGAAATTACTATCGGCGTCGAACCGCCGTGCGTAGCCAGCTTGAACCTGTCCGTTGGCAGCGTACTCGGCGGCGACTCCGTCCTCGGAACCGTCACTCTCACGGGACCAGCGCCCGAGGGCGGATCTCAGGTCACGCTCGTCGGCAGCAACTCGGCCCTCGCCGCTCCGTCTACGGTGCTGGTGCCCGAAGGAGAAACGTCCACGCAATTCAGCGTCGATGTGGCGGCCGTTCCCACGATTCTGCAAACAACCTTGGACGCTCTGCTCGGCGATTGTCCCGGTGTTCAGGCCAACCTCGACATCCTGGCTCCCGTTCTAGAGTCTCTGGGGGTGAGCCAGTCCGTGTTCCCGCTTATCGGCGGATCGACAACGGGTACCGTCACGCTATCGGGCCCTGCGCCGGCTGGCGGCATTGCTGTCCAACTCAAGGGCAGCCAAGAATCGATCGTCCAAGGCCTCCTCGGAGGGCTCTTGAGCGTGATCGTCCCGAACGAAGTTATTGTGCCTGAAGGAGAGACCTCCGCGGATTTCAACGTCACCAGCTCTTTGGCGGGGACAATTGTGAACCTGCTCTCCGATCACGACGGTTCGATTACCGCAACACTTGGCGCCACAACCGAGGATGTGGGCGTGGTGATTGAAGGCATCCTATAAATCATCGGGGCGGGCTAGGCCCGCCCCGTTTCTTACGCTGACCGAAGAGCCTGCGTACCTGCCCGCCGTTTTTCTCGTTTCTCCCGCCAACAAACCTGCCGATTTTTTCCTACCGCCTATAGAAGATCTCGCGGTATGATGCAGCGACAGCCAAGCGCGGCTAAGTGATATTACTCACACCACGATAGTGTGGTGCGCTGTTATACACTGAAGGCGTCACAAATCTTGGCAGCCGGCAATCTACTCGGTGATGCTGAGAACTGCTGGAGCCCCAGGGAAGACGTCGCTAGCCAAACGCGAGCGAACCCTAGCGGCACGAGCCAGCAACCTTCTCCTTGCTCTCATGAGAGTTTCGCTTATTGTACTTATAGCAACCTGCATTCTTGTTAGTCCCATGAGCCGGGACCAACTCGCAGTCGGCTCCACCCATGTCGTACGCCAACATGCCTTCATCGGGCCAAGGCTTGATCAGGTCAGCTGGTACGGCCAATGGCATCATGGCCGAACCACGGCCAACGGCGAACAATTCAATATGTTCGCCCTCACGGCCGCCCACCGCTATTTGCCTTTCGGCACCCTGCTTCGCGTTACCGACTTCCGCACAGGCCGCTTCGTAATTGTCAGAATCAATGACCGCGGACCTTATTGGGATGACCGTTCGCTGGATCTCAGCTATGGCGCCGCCGAACAGCTGGGCATCCTCGACGCAGGCATCGCGCGCGTTCGGATTGAGGTCGTCTCCAAGAAGGAAGCCGCCGCTGCCGCCCCGGCTTTCGCTCAACGGCTCCTGCAGCAAGGCTGATTCCGAGGGCCTACTTCGCCTTCGCGACAATCGCCAAAATTTGCGTCCCGTAACGCTCGGCCAACTTTGGTCCGATGCCGCTGACTTGCAGCAGTTCGTCCTGCGATGCGGGCCGCTCTATCGCTAACGCTTCCAGCGTCTTATTCGGAAATACCGTAAAGGGCGGCTGTCTGCGCCTCTTCGCTTCGGCGTACCGCCAGGCCTTCAGGGCTTCCGTCAATTGGGCATCGTTTTCGCTTGGAGCCTTACTAGCTTTGCCGCCTTTGGATTTCTTCTTCGCGGCCGCGGGAGCGGGAGCCGCTACAGTGACCTGCACATATGCAGCGACAGACTCCCGGCACTGTCGCCCTTCGTGGGTGAGAGAAGCGCGGCGATACGTGATCACCTCACCGTCGCGCTCAAAGGAATCGTCATAGACGCCCAAGTAACCTGCGCGGGCTAGCCCGCCTAACAAGTCGTCGAATTTCTTGCGATCGATCTGGGAACCCTCGAACAACTCGCGCCAAAGCTTCCCGGTCGCCAGCCCGTCGCGCGCTTGCAAAGCGGCCATGATAGCGTCTAGAGCATCGGCCTCCGCGCGGGTCGGCGCACGCCTCTGCTGTACCGCACATTGAGTTGGTGCGCACACGTCGCATCTCCCGCAGGGCTTGCGTGAGTCTTCCTGATCGCCAAAATGACGAACCAACTCTAACATTCGGCAATTGGGGGTACCGGTGAATCGGCTAATCGCGTCCAACTGCGCGATGCGATGTTCGCGCTGCAACGAGTAGGGCTTTCTCCAGCCGGAATCGCCGCGCGTCACGTTCTCTTCCGAGTCGACGACGGCTCCCTTATGAATCCACAACTTCTCTAGCGCCTTCTCGAAGATCTGTGAGTCCATATCGAGCCGGCTCTCAATCGTCCGCCGCGGTCGAGGTTCTTCCGTTAGCGCCCGGTAGACCTTTTCCACTTCCGGCAATGGCGGATAGTCGCGCTCCATAAAAAATTCATGCGTCCGCCGGTCGTTCCACGAATGCATCAATACGGCCGCTGAAGGCAAACCGTCCCGGCCGGCGCGGCCGATCTCTTGGTAGTAGCCTTCGACGCTTCCCGGCAGTCCTGTATGCACGACCGTGCGTACGTTCGCCTTGTCGATGCCCATGCCAAAGGCGATGGTGGCGACAATCGCGTCGTACTTGCCGCTAAGGAATCCCGCCTGGACATCTTCGCGGGCGGCACCGGTCATCCCGGCGTGATAGGCCATCACCGGGAAGTGCGCCGCCAACTCTTCGGCTTGCTGCTCGGCCGCTTTTCGCGTGGGCGCATAGACGATCGCCGGCCGCCGCGCCTGATCCTCAAGCAGCTTGATCAACGCCGGCATCCGCTGTTTAGGCGTTAGCTCGACGACTTCGATGGCGATGTTTTCGCGGCGGAATCCGTGAATCGACAGTACGGGATCCGTGAGTCCCAATTGCTTGCAGATGTCCTCTTGGACGCGCGGCGTCGCCGTCGCCGTCAGAGCAATCACCGGAGCCGGCCGCAACAGCGGCAACCGCTCGCCTAGCATACGGTACTCCGGCCGGAAATCATGACCCCATTGCGAAATGCAATGCGCCTCGTCCACCGCGATCAATCCCAACGGCCGCTTCGCCAGCATCTCCGGAAATCGCGGCACGGCCAGCCGCTCCGGCGCGATAAACAAGAAATCCAGCTTGCCCTCTAGGTAAGCGAAGCACGTCTCCCTCGACTCGGACCGCTCCCGGCCCGAATGGATGCGCTCTGCCCGAAATCCCTGGGTCCGCAGCTTGGCGACCTGATCTTCCATCAGCGCGATCAGCGGACTGATCACCAATGTGGTCTTGCCGCGGGCGATTCCCGGCAACTGATAGCACAGAGACTTGCCCGCGCCGGTCGGCATCACCAGCAGCACGTCGCGGCCCCCGATCACCGCTTCGCATACGCCTTCCTGGTGCGGCCGGAACGCCGCAAAGCCGAATCGCTCGCGCAGCGTCTCCGCCAATTCGCTCGACTTGGCCTCAACCGCGCGTGGCTGAGGCGGACGGCCGAATCGCTGCTCGGCCAATTCCACACTCGCCGGTCCCGCGTGATTTCTCTTACGCGCTGCCGAATCCGCCAGGCGAGTCGCTCGTGCCCGGTCTTCTTCCTTCAATCGTCCACCCCGCCCCATTGTATTGCGCGGCACGGGGGCGAGGTTCCTGAGGCCAAAAAGCGAAAACCGTCCCGCACAGCGCACTGTACGGGACGGCCCAGGTTGGGTCCCAGGAGAAGCGTCTATCTACATCGCGTGGCTGAATACCGCGCTAGGAGAGGGGCGGTACCCGGCGGTTCTCTGCGCCTCACCGTAAAACATATCTGCAAAACTGGTTTCCGATTTCGGCAGAAAATTCTTCTTCATCAATCGGCTGCGGACGTCGTTCGGTACACGGCCCAGCAGGGAGCAGCAGAACTCGAATGTCATGCCGCTGTCGGTTTTGCCCTCGAACCATTCGAGAGCCTCCTCTCGGTAGCGTCTGGGACCGCTCGAAGCGTCTTGCAGAGCCTGGATCAACACTGCACCCGCCAGCCGCTGCAGGGCTCGGTCTGTGGCGGCGTCTTTTCGTGGCGGGAGGGATTTGGCGGGGACCATCATGGTAGTGTTTCTTGTTTCCTCGTTCTAGATCGTCTGGTACTCTCAATACCATTATCGGGTGCTCTTCCATATTGGCAGCGACGGGATCGTAATCCAATGGTGCAGGAGTACCGAAGTGGCCTAGAGCGACAGTCTTAGAGGCACGCCAATGGTACTTAGTCAATTAGGAAAGGTCCCAGAACCAATGGGGGATAACGAGACGCGATCGGCGCCGTCCGGGCTGCACCAAATCCACGCCCGGCCAGGCCCTTGTTGTAAACTTGTACGGAAGGCTTAGACGGAATTCTTTTCCGCAAAAGGCAGGTGCATCGCAATTGGCCGAAGTTCTCCTTTCGGAGGGTGAACCTCTAGACGCGGCTTTACGGCGTTTTAAGCGCAAAGTTCAGCAGCAAGACATCATCAAAGAGGTTAAACGCCACTCCTATTACATGAAGCCGGGTGAGAAGCGCCGCCTCAAGCAGGCACTGGCCCGCAAACGCAACCGTAAAAAGTCGCGTGCGCGACGCCCGGAATAGCAAGATCGGAAGCCGCGGGCCGCAAGCCCGCGGCTTTTGTTTGTCACGCCAAGAAACGCGAGCGCATTTCTTCGGTGGGGATCATGCAAGCCTCGCGTTTGCCGAACCAGCGGTAGCGTCGCGCTGCAACAGCGTCGTAGCACCAATCGCGTAAGCCTTTCGGGATAGCCAGCAACAGCCCAGCTATACGCCACAAACCCGGCAACCGCCGGGCCGCGTGCAATGCGGCGGTCGATTTCACGGCGACTTTCCCGCCTTCGATCAACACCATGCTGTCTAGGTCGCGACGCTCCAAGCCTGCCTCGGCCAAAAGCTTTCGTCCTGTTTCGGACTGCAGCGCCGCGAAACGGAATACTCCATCTTTGTCCCTGCGCAGAAGGAAGTTCACCGACGCGTTGCAGAAGTTACAAACGCCGTCGAACAAGACAATTGCCGTCGCTTGTTCTTTCCCCATCTCCGTGCTCATCATACCTTCGGCCGCCTGCCCCGCCGTACCTCAGGCGCTAGAATAGGGGCGTTGCTTGCCGCGGCCCCCACACTCCGCGCCGCGTGACGCTCCCTCGAATGACTCGCCGTGACTTCAGCTTGCTCGCGCTTGGCTCGATCCCGCTCGCCGAGGGCCTCCAGGCGGTCGCCCTGGAACAAGGCGGGGCCTTGCTTGCCTACTTACGGGAGTACGCCCGGTTGCTGGACGAGCGCCGCCGCCAACGCTTGGAACTCCTCGCGACACCCGAGAGCGTCGACGCCTTGCGCAAAGAGGTTCGCCAGGAGCTGCGCGACATGTGGGGACCGCTGCCCACCGCCGACGAGCCTCTCAATCCGCGCGTTGCCGGAACCTTGGAGGAACACGGTCTAGCCATTGAGAAGATCCTCTTTGAGAGCCGTCCCGGTTTTGTTGTTCCGGCCAACCTCTATCGGCCTTTGCAACCTTCGGCCGAACGCCTTCCCGCTGTCGTCGTGGTCTGCGGACACGACCCGTTGGGCAAGGCTTCCGAGTTGATTCAGCGCTTTAGCGCCCTGGCGGCTCATCACGGCATGATCGCCTTGGCCTACGATCCGGTCGGCTGCGGCGAACGCCCGCAGTTGTCCTCCGGCACTCCCGCCGAGCGTCAGCGCGCCTTGGCAATCCACTGCTCCGCCGTTGGCCTCAATGTAATGAACTACCGGGCATGGGACTGCCGTCGCGCGGTGGACTATCTGCAACAGCGGCCTGACGTGAGCCCGCAAAAGATCGCGATCGCCGGCGACGGCGCCGAAGCTCTCGAATACGCCGCCTTTGACGACCGCATCGCTGCCGCTTTCCCAACAGGCCAGGTCGTCAGCTTCAAGGCCTTCATTGACGCGGCGGTCATCAGCGATCCGGAGCGAGTTCTCTACGGATGTCTCCGCGAAGGCGTCGAACACGCCGAACTGTTGGCCTCGATGGCTCCTCATCCGCTCGTTGTGGGCGCGCCCCAGCGTGGCATGCTCTCCGTGGATGCGACCGCCCAGACCTTCAACGATGCCATGCGCGCCTACCGCGCGGTCGGTTCCGCGGATGTCGCGTCTTTGGTTGAAGCCAATGAGGCCTCGGCGCTCGGGCCAGACATCCGCCGCGCCGGCGTCGACTGGCTTTCGCGTTGGTTGAGTCCAGTTAGCCGCACCGTGATTGAGGAGTTCGGCCGCCTCTTCTCCCCTGATGAACTCCGTTGCGGACCGTCCGATGGTCTCCAGACCAAGACCATTATCGATCTGAACCGTGAGCGGGCCGCGCTGATCGCGCCGACCTACGAAGTACCGCCGGAGCCCTCGCGCTTTGAGGTCTATAAGCACGGCATCCGCCAGCGCATCAAGGAGGTCACTCGCGTTGGCTCGTTTCTTCCCGAGCGCGGCATCGAGATCACCGACCGCACCCTCGACGCCGGACGTTACGCTCAGGGGGTCGCCGTGGTGCTCTCCGACCGGGGCAGGGAAGACCCCTGGCTGCGCCGCGCCGTTATCGACCCCATCGTCGCCGCCCAGTACAGTGTCGTCGCCTTCGATCTGCGCGGGTGGGGATCCGGCGCCCCGCTTGAGGCCGAAGGCTTCGACTGGGAGAATTTTTTCGCTGACGCCAGCCTGCAAATCGGACGCCCGCTGCTCGGCCAGCGCATGAAGGATTTACTGGCCATCCCCGCTGCGCGCATCGGCCGCCACAGCTGGACGCTGGTCGGCGTCGGCGATGCAGCGCTCGTCGCCGCACAGGCGGCCGCTCTCGACGAAAGGGTCGACAAGCTGATTACCGTAAACGGCCTGATCTCTTTCCATGAAGCTGTCAATGAGCCGCTCACCAAACATCCCATGAGCAGCTTCCCGCCAGGCATCATCGGTGCGTACGACGTTCGCGATATCTATGCCGCCGTCGGCCCCCGCCCCGTTCTCGCCCTCAATCCTGTCGACGCCCGCCGCCAGGCGGTACAAGAAGTTCAGGCCTGGGAACGATTCGATTGGATCTCGCAAACCTACGAGAATATCGGGGCTCCGAGCAAGTTTCAGATGCAGGCTCGGCTCGACTCTCCCGGACTGCGCAAGGCGATTACTTCCTGGCTGCAGTCCTAGGCTTCTCCATTCGGATCGCAGGTCCTCTATGATGTTGAGAGTCGCGGATGACTTCCACCGTCCGCTAATACGCCTGAGATCAGGAGTTCCCTGCTATGCCCACTGTTAGAGTTAACGGCGTCGACCACGAATTCGACGGCGATCCGCAGCTTCCGCTGCTTTGGTACCTACGCGATTTCTTGGGTCTTACCGGCTCCAAGTTTGGCTGCGGCATGGGCCTATGCGGCGCTTGCACCGTCCACCAAGACGGCGTGGCGATCCGCTCCTGCATCACGCCGGTGAGCTCGCTTGAGGGCAAGGAGATCACTACCATTGAGGCGCTCTCCGCGAACGCCGATCATCCGGTTCAAAAGGCTTGGCGTGAGCTTGACGTGCCCCAGTGCGGCTACTGTCAATCGGGACAGATGATGCAAGCCGCCTCCATGCTCAAGGAAACGCCGTCGCCCAGCGACGAAGACATCGACCGCGTCATGCAGGGCAATATCTGTCGCTGCGGCGCCTACCAACGCATTCGCATGGCCATCAAGCAGGCCGCGGAGGAAATGGCATGAGCAGCCCCATAGTCAACGTCAGCCGCCGCGGTTTCCTCGGCTCTATCCTCGGCGCCAGCGCCCTCGTCTTGGCCACGCGCTGCGGCATGAACACCTCCGAGTCGGCGGCCGGATATGTTTCTCCCGCCGAATCCGCGCTTTTTAGCCCCGACATCTTTGTCGGCATCGACGCCGACGGGACGGTACACATCATGGCCCACCGCTCAGAAATGGGCCAGGGCAGCAAGAGCAGCTTACCCATGGTCGTCGCCGATGAAATGGAAGCCGACTGGGCTCGCGTCGTGGTCGAGCAAGGGATCGGCGACAAGCGCTATGGTGACCAGAACACCGACGGCTCACGCTCGGTGCGTTACTCCCTCGTACGCATGAAACAGGCCGGCGCCACCGCCCGCCGCATGCTTGAGCAGGCCGCTGCCGATCAGTGGGGCGTTCCTGTTGGGGAAGTAACCGCCCGCAATCATGAGGTCGTCCACGAAGCCTCCAACCGCAGCCTCGGTTTCGGCGAATTGGCCGAGGCCGCATCCAAGTTGGAGGTCCCCGCCGTCGAGACCTTGAAGTTCAAAGACAAGTCCGAGTACCGCTACATCGGCAAGCCGATGCACGTCACGGATCTCGACGCGATCATCGACGGTACGGCCGTCTTCGGACAAGACTTCAAAGTCGACGGTATGGTTTACGCCTCGGTCGAGCATCCGCCGGTTCTCGGCGGCAAAGCGACTAGCTTCGATCCCGCCGAAGCCCTCAAGGTTTGGGGCGTTCAACAAGTGGTCGAGTTGCCGTACTTCACCCCGCCGCACGGTTTTCAGGCCCTAGGCGGCATCGCTGTAATCGCCGACAACACCTGGTCGACCTTCCAAGGCCGCAAAGCGCTGAAAATCGAGTGGCAAGACAGCCCGAACGCCGCCTACAACTCGGCGCAGTACAAAGCTGCCTTGCAAGAAACAGTCCGCGGCGAGTGCGCCGTGGACCGGAATGTCGGCGACGTGTATGCCGAATTTGCCAAGGGCGGCAAGATCATTGAGGCGGAGTACTACGTCCCCCACCTCTCGCACGCCCCGATGGAGCCGCCGGCCGCCGTTGCCGACTTCCGCAACGGTAAAGTCACCGTCTGGTCTTGCACCCAGAACCCTCAAGCGGTCCAAGAGACCGTCGCCGC
>CAZYOX010000086.1:0-13117 GCA_964649285.1 uncultured Bryobacterales bacterium
CGGCTTCGCCGCGGCCGCAGGGGCCGACGCCTTCCGAGGTCTTCGCTTTCAGTCCGATTCTGTCGGGGTCAACGGCCAGGATGCGCGCCAAGTTCTTGCGTATCGCGGTCCGATGCGGCAGCAGCTTGGGGCGTTCAAGAACAACCACCGCATCGACATTGACGATGCGATAGCCGTAGCCGACAACCAACTCTCGCGCTTGCTGCAAGAAAACTTCGCTATTGGCGTCTTTCCACTGCGGATCGCTTGGCGGAAACAGTTCGCCGATATCGCCAAGACCGGCGGCGCCCAAGAGCGCGTCGGTGAGCGCATGCATCAGGATGTCGGCGTCGGAATGACCGGCGAGCCCTTTTTCAAAGGGAATCTCGACGCCCCCGATGATGAGCTTGCGGTCAGGCTCCAAGCGGTGCAGGTCGTAACCTATGCCGGTGCGAAACTCTTGCTGCATCGGGCTTACGCGGGATCCTCGGGATTGTCTAAATAAAACTGGGCAAGCTGCAGATCCGCGGGTCGCGTGATCTTGATGTTGCGCGGGCTGCCCATCATGACGTGGACATCACGGCCCAGATGCTCAATCAGGCTGGCCTCGTCCGTGCCGGTAAAGCCGTCGCGATCCGCTGCCGCGTAGGCCTGCCGCAGCAAGGATGTCCGAAACGCCTGCGGCGTTTGCGCAAGCATGATGGTTTCGCGGGGCAGGGTGGCATGGACGATACGTTGGTCGACCCGCTTGACCGTGTCAACCGCTGGTACGCCGAGGATCACGGCTCCATCCCGCTGGGCTTGTTCGACAACCTGATCAATCAACTCCGCGGTTACGAACGGCCGGACGGCATCGTGGACGGCCACAATATCCACATCGTCCGCGACCAACGCAAGACAATTCTTGACGGATTCTTGACGGTTCTGGCCGCCGGGCGCGAGGCGGACCGGCTTTGAGAAAGACTCCCCGGCAATCAGCGCAGCGACATCTTGTTGGTCGCTCTCGCGTACGGCCACGAGAATCTCTGAGATGGACGCCGCGGCGGCGAAACGACGAATCGTGTGGACAAAAATCGGCGCTCCGCCGATGGAAAGGAACTGCTTCCGCATCGACGGCTCCGATGCTCCGCGTCCCATGCGCGTACCCAGCCCGGCCGCCGGAATGATCGCTGCCGCTTTCATCGTCTTCTAGGTCGCGCTGGCCGACGTCCTAAACTCGCTGGCATCGCCGGGATCGATCTGCCCGCGGTCCTGGTCTAGCCTGCCAAAAATCATCTTGCCCGCGGCGGTTTGAATCACGCTAGTGACTGAGATATCGACCTTCTTGGAAATCAAGTGTCGAGCGTGATCGACGACGACCATCGTGCCATCGTCCAGGTAGGCCACGCCTTGGTCATGTTCCTTGCCTTCTTTCTGGATCAGAACGCGCATCAATTCGCCCGGCAACACGACGGGTTTCACTGCATTGGCCAACTGGTTGATGTTGAGCGTGGCGACGCCCTGCACCCCAGCAAGTTTGTTGAGGTTGAAGTCGTTGGTGACGATCTTGCCGTGGTAGTTCTTGGCTAGTTCCACCAGCTTCTGATCCACTTCCTTGAGGCGCGGGAAATCGTCTTCAACGACTTTGACTTGGAGTTCGGCGTTGTCCTGCAGACGCTTCAACATGTCGAGCCCGCGTCTGCCGCGGTTGCGCCGCGCCGCGTCCGAAGAATCGGCGATGGATTGCAACTCCCACAACACGAAGCGCGGGATGATGATCGGGCCGTCTAAGAATCCCGCTTCGGCAACTTCGGCTACCCTGCCGTCGATGATGACGCTCGTGTCGAAGATCTTGCTGATGGCGGCCCGCGGCTCCCCCTCTCTGGGTGGGGCGGGGGCCACGCCGCCGATGTTCAACGATTCTCCCTGGGCTCCTCCTACCGCAACGCCAAGATAGGCGCCTAAAAGAAGTACGAGAATCTGCAGTGCAGCGGACGTGCTCTCGCCAACCGCCGAGCGCAGCGCCGCCGCGGCCATCGCGGCGCCGGCAACGCCAAGAATCAGACCCACGGCGCCGCCGACGACACGTTTCAAAGCGGCATGGCGCAGGCGCATCTCCGCCAACATGACGACCGCACCTATGAATAAACCTAGTCCCAGCGCGCCGCTTAGCGAAGTTCCGAAAGGACGCACGTCGACGGTAATCGCTGCTACGGCGATGACGAGCGTTGCGCGGAGAACCCACAAATCCGTCATAGTACGCTTCCCCTCTGTTCCGTCAGAGAGTTCCGGTACGGCGTAAAACCTTTTAAACCAGATACATAGCATACCGCAGACAGCGCTAAAGATGTTTCGGAATTCGTCAAGCTCCCCTGGCGGGAGGCTGGCGAAGGGCAGCTTCTCCGTTGAGGTTAGGTACGGCCGAACCGCCAAATGGGGGCAGCAGAGCGTACACGCTTGCCTTGATCCTTGTGCTTGCCGCCAGCGCGAGCCGGAGGGTGGCCGCAAACGCCAGCCAATTCGCCGCGTCCGTTATGGCGGCCAGCGGGTATATGTCTCTGGATAGATGCCTGATGCTGCTACGGCGCGAGAGTGATGCTCGGGGCCGAACGGCCGTCGGTAAGCGGCCTAGGGAACAGGATCCTTGGCGACGAGTTGGGCGAGTTCGTTGAGGAACTCCTGCTCGTCTTCGAACTCGCGGTAGACCGAAGCAAAGCGCACGTAGGCGACCTTATCGATGCGCTTCAACTTGGTCATCAGCAACTCGCCGATGCGCGAAGTGGAGCATTGGCGGTCCTCGGATGACGCCACTAGGTTTTCAGCCGCGCTGACGAGTTCTTCGAGCTGCATCATGCTTACGGGCCGCTTCTCCGCGGCGCGCAGCAGACCGCTCAGAACCTTCTGGCGCTCGAACGGTTCGTGGCGGCCGTCTTTCTTGACGACCATGTAGGGGATTTCGTCGATGCGCTCGTAGGTGGTGAAGCGACGATTGCACTCTAGGCATTCGCGCCGGCGGCGAATAACGTCGCCTTCTTTGCTTTCGCGAGAGTCGACGACTTTGTCCGCTGTGACGCCGCAAAAAGGACAGAGCATGGAACGAAGGAAGCGCCCTAACCTCGCTGAAGGGCGTCAGTTCTGATGATAGCGCGACGGTGAATATATGATGACCATATCCCCGTTTCGTATCCCATGACGCGCCCTAGAAGGACTCGGTATGCGCCGAGCCCGACCGGCTACCTGCACTTGGGCCACGTCGCGCACATGCTGTACGTCTGGGGCGCTGCGCGAGCTTTCGGCGTGGAGGTGATCCTGCGCATGGAGGACCATGACCGGGGGCGCTGCCGTCCTGAGTTTGAAGCGGCCATCTTGGAAGACATGGATTGGCTGGGTTTCTCTGCGGACAATGTTCTGGAACCAACAAGCCCATACCGCCAGAGCGATTGCGGAGAGCGCTATGAGGCGGCCCTTGAGCGGCTCAAGAGGCAGGTGCATGTCTACCGCTGCAACTGCACGCGTAAACAGCTGGCCGAGCGGGTATCGCCCTCGGCGGACAGCGAGCTGCGCTACGACGGCCGCTGCCGCGAGCTCGGGTTGGCAAAAGGAGGAATTCGCGTTGCCTTCGAGCGCGGCGCGGAATCATTCGTCGACGGCTTGTTAGGCGAGCAGTCCCAAGACCCTAGCGCACAGTGCGGCGACCTGCTGTTGGTCGACCGTTCCGGGCACTGGACCTACCAGTTCGCGGTGACGGTGGATGATCTGACCCATGGGGTGGACCTGATCGTTCGCGGGGAAGACCTGCTGCCGTCGACGGGTCGGCAGATTCGGCTGGGCAAGATGCTTGGACGCGAGCAGCAGGGGCTTTTTCTGCATCATCCGCTGATACGCGACGATGCGGGGGCAAAGCTGAGCAAGAAGCAAGCCTCTGCTCCGATTCGCGAAATGCGCCGGCAAGGCGCGTCACCGCAGGCCGTGCTTGGTACGGCGGCGCGGGAGGTGGGGCTCACGGTTGAGGCCGCCCCGCGCGGACGAGAAGCGTTACTGGATCTTACCGCTAAGCAGTTGCTTGCCCGGTGCGCCTGGCGAACTACTCAGCCCACAGCTTGACCGCGAGCATCAATCCGACGCCGAGGACCACCAGGGCGACTTGAACCAAAGCCTTGCGACCGCCGCGCTCGCGGTGCAATTCGGGGATGAGATCGGCGGCAGCGATGTAGAGAAAATTAGCCGCCGCGACCGGCAGCAAATATGCGGCAAATGTCTGCGACCCCGAACCCGCCGCTAAGCTGACGACGGCGCCGAGGATGGCCATGGTCGCCGAAAGAAAATTGAAGAACAGAGCCCGCTTGATGCTCAGCCCGCCGTGGATCAACACGCCGAGATCGCCGATCTCCTGCGGAATCTCATGGATGGCTACCGCCAGCGTTGCCGCCGCCCCGACCGCTAAGTCCACCTGAAAGCTGGCTGCGATCATAATGCCGTCAACGAAGTTATGCAGTCCGTCGCCGATGAGGTTCATCAGCACCACGGGCTTGGGTCCATGGTCATGTGCATCAAAACCTTCTTCCCCGTGGTGATGGGTCCACAAAAACTTCTCGAGCGCGAAGAAAACCACGAACGAGCCGGTCAGCAGCAGGAACAGGGGCAGACCGGTCCCCAACTCATCGATGGCACGGGGCAGTACGTGCAACAGCGCCGTGCCCAGCAGGCTGCCGGCGGCGAGCGCCACCAGATGAGGAATCAAGGCGTCGAGGCCGCTCCTGTTGCGCGACAGCGCGAGCAGGCCGACAAAGGACAGCAGGCTAAGCAGGGCGACGCTCGAAAGCGTTACGGCCCAAAGTTCGATTGAATCTGTCAACGGAGGCTCTGGAGACGAACCTTCCAGTGTACCGGGAGGGCCTGCCCCTCAGGGAGTTTAGACCCAGTAGGTGCGGTCCAGGCTGCGGTACTGCACGGCCTCGGCAAGGTGCCGTACGCCGATGGCGGATTCGCCGGCGAGGTCGGCGATAGTGCGCGCGGTTTTGAGAATGCGGTCGTGGGCGCGGGCAGAGAGACCCATGCGTTCCACAGCGGTCTCCAGCGTTCTCTCGCCGGCGGCATCGAGCTTGCATAGCTTACGCAACACCTTGGTCGGCATGCGGGCATTGACGAAGCCGCGCTGCAGCTGGACATCCCGAGCGGCCAGGACACGTTGACGAATGGTCTCGGAGGATTCGGTCTGCGGCGTGGAGTGCAGCTCGCGATACTTTACCGGCGGCGTTTCCACGTGAATATCGATGCGATCGAGCAGCGGTCCGGAAATCTTGCCGACGTAGCGCTGGATCTGCGGCGGCGTGCAACGGCATTCGCGATGCGGGTCGCCGAAGTAGCCGCAGGGGCAGGGATTCATCGCCGCGACCAGCATGAACGAAGAAGGGAAGGTCAAACTGACGGCGCCGCGCACGATGGTAATCTCACCGTCCTCGAGAGGCTGCCGCAGCAGTTCGAGAATGTTGCGGGGGAACTCCGGAAACTCGTCGAGAAACAGCACGCCATTGTGCGCGAGGCTGACTTCGCCGGCGCGCGGCATGCCGGAACCTCCACCGACCAGTCCCGCGTTCGAGATGCCGTGATGGGGAGCGCGGAAGGGACGCTCGCGCAGCAAACCGCTGTTGGGCTTGAGGGCGCCGGCGACGCTGTGAACTTTGGTCGCTTCGAGGGCCTCGTCCAGAGAGAGATCCGGAAGAATCCCCGGCAGGCGCTTGGCCAGCATGGTCTTGCCTGATCCGGGAGGCCCGACCAGCAGGATGTTGTGCCCTCCGGCGGCGGCGACTTCCATGGCGCGCTTGACGGTCTCTTGCCCGCGCACGTCGCTGAAATCGAGAAACGGCTCGTCGCGCTCGGACCGGGCGGCGGCGGCCTGCGGCTGCTGCGGCTTGTGATCGCCGTTCTTACTGAACAGATTGGCGACTTCGGTTAGGTGGCGGAAGCCGAAAACTTCCACTCCTTCGACCATGGCCGCTTCCGCGGCGTTCTCTGCCGGGACGACGAGGCGCTTCACGCCGGCGTTGCGGGCACAGATGGCCATCGGCAACGCGCCGCGGATGGGCCGTAGGCTGCCGTCGAGAGAAAGTTCCCCGGCCACCAAATATTGCGAGAGCGCAGCGGTTTCCAACGAACCCATTGCGCCCAGAATTCCGAGGGCGATCGGCAGATCAAAGGCGGCGCCTTCTTTGCGAATGTTGGCCGGGGCCAGGTTGATGGTGATCGCCTTGTTGGGATAGCCGAACCCGGAATGGACCAAGGACGACTTGATGCGCTCGCGGCTCTCGCGCACAGCCGTGTCCGGCAATCCGACCGTGACGAAGAAACCAGGCTGACCTTGATAAAGGTCTACCTCGACGTCGATAGGCAGGGCCTCTACGCCGTACAGAGCGGCGGTCCGTGTCTTATAAAGGGGCACGCTGATCCTGCGGCGGCGTACGAAGATCGTTCTCCCCGGTTTGCCTGCGTTCCAAGGCAATGCGACGGTTGTAGATCGCCCACAGGCAGACCAACAACGTCATCAAAGCCCAAGAGGCAACCCGGGCGAGGGGCATTTCGAAACACCGTCCTGTTCGTGGCGAAGAGACCAGCCGCGGCCGGACCGGTTGAGGGTGAACTCGCAGCGGAGTTCACCGGGCCAGTATACAGCGCTCAGACGGATTCCGCAGCGGCGCGATGCGATGTGCCGAGAAAGTCGGTGCGATACAGCTCTGCCCAGTGCTTGGCCAGGCACACGCTGGTGCGCCCGTCTTGGGAGACTACCGTGTCGCACACGGCGCCGCCGACAATCGACAACGAATCCGATGAACCTAGCCGTAGCAGCGTGTTACGGAAGATGCCTTCGCGGGCGAATAGTACGTCATCCCCGGACAGCGTCAAAAAACCGACGCCGTAGCGCGGTCCGCCTGCATTTGTTTGCGCAAAGGCGCGGTAGATGCGTACGTCCGCTGTCGCGAATCCGCCCTTGGCCAACTGATTCTTGAGCCACTGTGGAGCCGCTCGCGATGGCTGCGGGCGGATGTCGAGCGCCGCGGCGAGCCAGCCCCAGCTGCAACTCAGCAGAAATCGCAGGGTGCGCCAGATGGTAGGAGCGAGATAGGCGAAGGCGGCCGCAGCGACCACGATGAAGCCCAGAGCGATCCAAGGGTAGGTCAATGCGAGAACGGCGAGGCCGAACACGCCCAGGTCTTCGGCAATGCTGATGGCTGAGTGAGTCGCTGGTTCGGGCGCGGTATTGGCCAACATGCGGAAGCCGGCTTTAGTTGAGTGCGTTCCGAAGGCGACGGAGCCGCCAATGAGCATCGCAGCGGCTTGGCCCATCGGGCTCATCTCGTGCGCCGCGGCAAGCGCAATCAAGGCGCCGCCCAACGGTCGGATCAGGGTGTGGATCGCATCCCAAACCGTGGCTACAAAGGGAAACTTGTCGACTAGAAATTCAACCGCATACAAGACGCCCGCAATGCCCAGGATCCAGGGGTTCGCGAAGGCCTGCAGCGCACCCGGCAGATTGTCGACGAGCCCATAGCGCTGAGCGAGCCCAACAACGAGGATCGTCGCGTACAGGTTGACGCCTGAGGCGAAGGAGAGACCGAGGGACGAAATCAGCGTTTCCCAGCCGGTCATCTCTTGTTTATCCCCCTAGCTGATTCGCGGGAATACCCTTGTCGATAAGCATGACGGGAATTCCGTCATCGATGCGATAGATGGTTTGGCCGTCTTCGGTGATCAGGCCTTCCTGCAGCGGTTGGTCCACCGCGCTGGAATCGACGTACTTGAGCTGCTTTGCCGCTACGCGAGCGTTGACGCCGGCGATCTGTTCGGCAGACATCATCACCACGGGGACTTTCGTCTTGGGGCAGCACAATATCTCAAGCAAGTCTCGACTGATGGGCATGAAACCTCCGCCTGCAACACTTGATACGTACACGGAGAACATTCAGTTCCCCCGCGACGGCTCGGATTCTATGCTAACCCAGCCGCGCGGGCCGCTGAACCATGGCCGCGAGCAAGTTTTCGTAACGATCGGTGACTTGCTCCCAGTCGTAGCCGCTGCGCGCTCGGGCCTCAGCGCGGCCGCCCCATTCGGCGAGTTCCGCGGGGTCCATCGCAGCGACCTTTTCGATCAGTTCCGCGAGCGCCCGTTCGCCGTGTTCGAAAGGCATCCCGGCGTCTGCAGCAACTTCGACGTTCTCGGGAGTCGCCAAGTAAAGCGTTGGGGCGCCGCGTCCCATCGCCTCGATCAGCGCCGGATGCGTGCCGCCCACTTCAGTGGCGTGGATGTAGGCCAGGCAATGGGTCTGCAGCTCGCGATATCCTTTGCCGTAGATTGCGCCCGGCGCGATGATGCGCGGATCCGCCACGGACCTCACGGCGCGCAAGTAGTCCGCCGCGTAGGGCGCGTCGCCAATCAGCGCAAGGCGGAGCGGAACGGACGTCTGTGCAAAGGCCTTGGCAACAAGCAGGGCGTTATTCTCGGGCTCCATCCGGCTGACATAGAGAAAATACCGCCCAGGCTCAAGGCCGAGACGGTCAAGCGTTTCGGTCGACGACTCCTTTTCAAAGTCCGCGCCGTAGGCGATCAAATGGGAGCGTTTGTCGTAGCGCTCTGCGTAGTAGTTCTGAATCACGGCTGCGTCCGTGACGGTTTCGTTCGGAAGCCAGCAGGAGAGCCGTTCGGAGAGCGAGTACCAAGCTTGGCCCAACTTGTTCCACTTGCGCCGATCGCGCTCAAGGCCATCGACGTTCAATGCTGTGGGCGTGCCCACGAGTCGAGGAAGAAAGGTGAAAACGGCGTTAGCGCTATTGCAATAGAGAATCGCATCGTAGCGCCCGAACAGGACATGAGCCGTCGAGATCGCGGTATGGGCGAGCGTATCCAGGTACTTGTGGGGGATGGTCGGCAGAAATTTGAGATCGACGCCGCGGTACGGCGTCGATCGCTTCCGCACGTTATTCGTTCGGCAGTACACAGAGACCTGATGGCCGCGTGACGCTAAGCGGACCGAGAGCTCTTCCGCGAATGTCTCAAAGCCGCCGTAGTTGGCCGGAATGCCGCGCGTGCCCAGCAGCGCGATGCGCATCGCGATTCCTAGTGTCCCTCAGGCCTTGCGGCCGACGCGAGTCGTGGACTTGTTAGTCAGCGGCAAAGCTTCGAAGGGCTCGCTAACCGGCTTGAAGCGGAACCAGCGAGCGAGATAGGCGTCGTCCGCCCGTCTGCGAGCTTGCACCAGCTTTCTCTTGTCCAGCGTCTTCTTGAAATCACGAGCCAATAGGGAGAAAGCCTCCAAGGAGGAACGCTCGATGAGGAGGCAATAGGCTAGTATGCCTACGTCCCGAATCGTAATGGCCGCAAAATGCCGGATATAAAGCTTCGGCGTAATGTTCTTGATACGCATCAAGAAGCGGTTTTTCACCGAATGCATGTTGATTTCCGGTGCTAGCTGGCGGCGCATGCCGGGCCGCAGTTTGCGCACGTGATAGCCGCAGGCGGTCGGATCGTAGACGCACTTCCAACCCATCAACTGCGCACGCCAAGCAACGTCCGCGTCTTCCCGGTAAGTGAAGAATGCGGAGTCGAAGAACTCGCCGTCCACCGCGATATCCTCGATCATTTCGCGGCGGTAGCAGGCCGCTGCCGCCGTCGCGCCGAAGACATATTCGTGGTTGTGATAGTGGCCGTTATACTGCTCCAGACAACCGCGGTCAAAGTGCCGCAACATCGGCGTGAAGTACATGCCGGTAGAGTCGACCACTTGCTTGTCGGGGATAGTAAACGAGGCATCCACCATCAACAGCTTGCCGCATAAGGTGCCGACTTGAGGATCGGCCGGGGCGGTCTGCATGAGCCTCTCGATGAAGTCGGGCAGCAGCATGACGTCTGGATTGAGGGTTAATACCCACTGGCCCTTCGACAGCGAAATCGCTTGGTTCTGGGCAGCCGCGAAGCCGCTGTTGTCTTCGTTGTAGACTACTCTGCAGCGATCTTCAAAGGGTTCGAGAATGTCAACCGTACCGTCGGTGGACGAATTGTCGACGACGATCACCTCCATGAAGGAGTAGGTTTGATCGAGCACCGATTCGAGGCAGCGGCGAATAAAGCGGCCGCTGTTATAGGTCACAACCGTGACTGAAACCAGAGGTTTGCCGTTCATCTATTTCTCAATTGACGTTCAGGCTATGAAAGTCTGCTTCTTACCTTTCTCGCTCTGTTGATGCGGCGAGTTGACGATAGAGCCAGTTAAGATCATGCGTAAGACCTGGAAATAGGCCTTTCTTTCGGGTCGCCGGCGAGCGCTGAAACTCGATGCGATTCCTCGCAGCGCGAGGCCAATCGCGCTGCTCGCTTGAATGCATCCCGCAGAGTACGGACCGAAGTGTTTCGTGGCAAAACGTAAAAGATTACCATACCAATACTTCTGCCTCTCTGGCAGCGTTACGCGGGTCACGGAGTGGCCTCCCTCGTGAACCGCCGTTGAGCCCGGCTCGTACCAATTCCGGTAACCGGCCTTATTTGCTCTCAGGCAGAAGTCGACGTCCTCGAACCAGGCCGGATAAAAGCGCTCGTCGAAACCCCCCAATTCTTCAAAAAGGGATCGGCGGAACATCATGAAAGCTCCAGCCGGCTGTTCGCATTCCTGAGAACGGCTGTAATCGAACTCGGCAGTCCGGTAGCGACGATTGGCGGCGTTCGATGGCCAAAGACGGTTCACCCCTAGAGTCTCCAGAGCCAGAACCGTTCTTGTCGGGAACGCCCTCACGGCGAAGCCAGCCTGCACGCCGCCATCCATTCCAATTAACTTGCCCCCTACCACGCCGATATCGCTCTGCCTAGCCCGCTGGGCCAGCGGGCCGGAGGAAGTGATCGGTCCGGTCGGAGCGGCATCTGGATTGATCAGCAAGATTAAATCGGAACGGCAAGCGTCCACACCCTGGTTGACTCCTGAAGCGAATCCTGTGTTGCATGCGTTGGCAATTAATATTGCGTGAGGCGCCGTGTGTCGAACGGCCTCAACGGTGTGGTCGCTTGACGCGTTGTCGACCACGACGATCTCGTCCGGCCCTTCTAAGCGCGCCAGACATTCGGCGACCGCCGCAGCCGAGTTGTGGGTTACGATCACCGCCGCGACGCTCATTAGGGCTTTCTCCCAGGCAGCCGCGTCAGCCGGAAATACCATGCCCAATAGCTGTCAAGGCCGGTTAGCTTTTGGAAGCTCCTAATCTCTTTCTCCGAGTCTGCTAACAGGAGCGCCAAGCGCTGCGGTTTCGTGCGCAGCATTCGGCTGTCCAGTCGAGCTCGCCGAGCTCTTCGCAAGCCTAGCGCCAGTCCGCGCAGCCAAGCCAGGGCTTGACCGCGGGATACGGCTAGCGCTGACCATAAACTTTGCGCCACGACGATGTTCCAAGCATTGCCGAGCAGCAGCCGCACTGGATAGAACTTGGCCAACAGCAATAGCTGATGGCCGGTAATCCAGCGCACCATATCCGCGCTCCAGGCCTGCCCGGTGGCGCTGCCGCGGTGATAACACCGCGCTGCCGGAGCATAGACGCCTGACAATCCAGCCAGCGCTGCCCACAGGCCGAGATCGATGTCCTCAAGATAGGCGAAGAACGTTTCGTCGAATACGCCGGCCTGCTCAAAGAATTCGCGGCGGAACGCCGTTGCCGTGGCTGAAGGAAAGAACGTTGCCCGGGCATGATTAAAATAGCTGCCGTCCGCCGCGCCGTTGCCCAAGCGCCAAGCAGCGCCGCCTCGGCAGATCGCATCACCGGCGCCATCGATGCGCGATCGATCGGCGTATTGCAGCGTCTTGCCGCATACGAACCAAACTGCTGGAGTCTGCTGAATCGCCGATTGAATCTGCCGCAGCCAGTCCGTTTCCAATTCCACATCGTCGTTCATTACGACGATCCACTCGCCGGCGGCGGCGCGGATCCCGTGATTCACCGCTCTCCCGAATCCTTGGTTTTCGGCGAGTCGAGTCACCAAGCAACCCTCCGCCTGGGCCCAACTGGATGCGCCTTCGGCGGATGCATTGTCGACGACAATTACCTCCAGCGTCCAGTTCGCGGGCAGTTTCTGCCGCTTTATTGAGTAAACAGCGCCTTGGAGAATCGCCAGGTTCTTGCGATGGGGGATGACGAACGAAACCCTCAAGAGGGACCACCGGACGTCTCTTCGTCCGTCTAGAGATCGTAGCGCATGGCTACCGCGGGGCTGGCTGGCGCAACGCAGCAGTTTCCGGATTCATGACGGAAAGAAACTCGGGCATCTCGTACATCGCTTCGAAGGCCGGATCTTTGTCCGCCTTCTTGGCCTTGTCGTATCCTTCCTCGATCGAGCGTCGCAGATAGATCAGCGAACGTGCATACTGGCCGTTCTCGGCGAAAGCTTGGGCGACGTGATAGTAATACTTGCCGCGCTCCTCGACTGTCCGGTCTTGCAGCATCGTACCGCCTCGGGAGCCCGTCTCAAAGACTGCCGGGTCCAGTTCCAGCGCTTTCATGTAGGCCTTGGTTGCCTGCTCGTAACGCCTGCGGGCAAATAGCGCCGTCCCAAGGTTGCTATAGATCGACGCTGAGTCGGGGTCAATCTTAAGAGCCTTCTCATAGGTTCGTTGCGCCCTCTTGTAGCGACGCTCAGCGAAATAGATGGTTCCTAGATTGTTGACGGCCTCGGGGTACTTCGCGTCGAGCTTGGCCGCTTCTTCATAGCTGCGCCGAGCCTCTCCAAGCATTCCTAGGCGGTGATAGGCAATCCCGAGCTTGTTGTAGAGGCGCGAGTCTCGCGGGGCCGCCGTTAGCGCCTCTTGATAAGAATCGACCGCTTCCCGGTACATCTTGCGGGCGACGAAGATGTCGCCGCGCTTATCGGGAGTGATCTCGCTTGAGCGCGGAACCGGTGCGTTCAGGGTTTTGGTTGAGTCGATGAGCTGCGGGAAGAGCAGCGAGATTCCAATAAGTGCTGCCAGCATCACGGCCTCCTGTCGAAAGCGATGACCGCTAAGGGTTAGGCTACACGGCCACTGTTGACGCTTACTCTAGCACTAGCCTCTGGGGCCGGCTGGACGATTTGCTACTTGAAGATGCCCAAAACGCGGCCGATAATTCCGCGCTTCTCTTTGGTTTCCACCTTCGGCGA
>CAZYOX010000087.1:0-13104 GCA_964649285.1 uncultured Bryobacterales bacterium
CGGAATCAAACTCTGGACCATCGGCAAGAAGCACGGCTACTTCACTCAGATTCAATACTTTCGGGAGAGATTTGAAAGTAACGCTCTCGGCCTGCTGCTCTTCCCCGCGCTGGTCGGCCTCGTCGTTCCTTACTTACTGACGGCGCTGATTGGCTCGGGAAGCGTCGTCGTCGTCCTCACCGCCGGAGCCCTGCCCGATCTCTTCCCGGCGACGGGGGGCGGCATCCCCGCGTGGCTGACCAACCTCGTCATCTCCGGGATCGTTTTGATCTACGTCTCGCTCGGAGGTCTGCGCGGCGCCGCCTGGGCCAACACGCTCCAGTCCATCATCTTCTTGCTCACGGCCGTCGCGGCCACCGTGCTGATCGCCCGTGCGCTGGGTGGACCCCAAGCCGCAACCCAAGCCGTGCTCGCCGCCCATCCGGAAAAGCTCATACTGGGCGATGCCCTGCGGCCACTCGACTACTTGGCCTATGGCCTCATCCCGCTTTCCGTCGGCACTTTTCCGCACGTCTTCCAGCACTGGCTCACGGCCCGCTCAGCCCAGACCTTTAAACTGACGCTCGTGGCGCATCCGCTCTTCATTGCCTTGCTCTGGGCGCCCTGCGTGCTCGTCGGCGTTTGGGCCACGTCCGCCGTGTTGCCCGATGACTCCCTGGTCGTGCCCCTAGAACACGCGCCCAACAGCGAGCTCGGCCTCATGGTACAGAAGCTGACCACGCCCGTCATCGGCGGGTTGCTTGGCGCAGGCATCTTCGCTGCCATCATGTCTTCGCTCGATTCCCAAGTCCTGGCGATAAGCTCCATCTTCACCAACGACATCGTCGGCCACTACATCAGCGCCGAGCGCATCAACGATCGTCAAAAGGTTCGCCTCGGACGCTTCTTCGTTTTCCTGGTCGTCGCCCTCAGCTTCGGTTTCTCATTGCTCGAACCGCGCAGCGTCTTCGCCCTCGGCATCTGGTGCTTCTCCGGATTCACGGCGCTATTCCCCCTGGTCGTCGCGGCGCTTTATTGGAAGCGAGCAACCCGCGCCGGAGCGATGGCCTCCATACTCACCGCGGGCGCTGTCTGGTTCCTGCTTTTCCGCGACAGTAACTATGCGGCCATCCCCGAGTACGAGTTCCTGGGCCTGATGCCTGTCGTGACCATGACCTTCGCCGCGATCGTCGCCCTCGTGGGAGTGTCGCTCGTGACAACTCCACCCTCCGCTGCAACCATAGAAAAATTCTTTCCGTCGAAACGCTGATGCGTATCGCCTACATCACAGCCGGCGCCGGCGGCACGATCTGCGGCAATTGCCTTCGTGACAATGCCCTGGCGGCGGCGTTGCGCGCCGCCGGACATGATGCCTTGCTGCTGCCGGTCTACACCCCAGTCAAGACCGACGAAGTGAACGTCTCGCAGCCCAAGGTCTACCTGGGCGGAGTCAATCTCTACCTGGAGATGAAATACCCTTGGGCCCGCCATCTGCCGCGTTTCTTGCTGAACTGGCTCGACAGCCCCGCCCTGCTTAACCAGGTCTCTAAGTTCGCCGTCAAGACTCTCCCGGAAGACCTCGGCCAAATGACCGTCGCCACCCTGCAAGGCGAAGAAGGTCCCATCGCCGCCGAAGTAGCCGAACTCGTTAGAGCGCTTAAGGACTTACGGCCCGACGTCGTCCATCTCACCAACACCATGCTCGCCGGCCTCGCTCCCGCCATCCGCCGGGAAGTCGGCGTTCCCCTGGTGTCGTCCCTTCAGGGGGAAGATTACTTTCTCTCGAATCTACCCGACCCCTATAGCGAACAGGCTTTCGCCATCCTCCGCCGCATGGCTCAGTCGATCAACGCCTTCGCCTCGCCCTGCAGGGATCACGCCGAGACGATGGCGCCGCTCATCGGGCGCTCGCTCGACGACATCACCATCGTCCCGCCCGGAATCACGGTAGAAGATTTCTCGCCGCGCGAGCCGCGCAACCCTAACGAATTTGTCATCGGTTACATCGCCCGCATTGCGACGGAGAAAGGCGCGCACATTCTGCTCGACGCCGTGCGCCACATGCGCGACCACGAGAAGGCCGGCACGGCCAAGACGAAGCTGCGCATTGCCGGCTGGGTTAGCGCCGAGTACGAGCCTTACATCGCCGAATTGCACGCCAAGGTGAAAGAATGGCAGCTCGGCGATCGCGTCGACTTCCAACGCTACATCGACCGCGACGAGAAGGTAGCCTTCCTACGCTCGCTCGACGCCCTATCGGTCCCCTGCACTTACGGCGCGCCCAAAGGCCTTTATGTGCTGGAGGCCTGGGCCTGCGGCGTCCCCTGTGTGCAGCCCGAGATCGGCGTCTTCCCCGAACTCATCGCCGCGACCGGCGGCGGGCTGCTCTGCGAACCCCGCAACCACGCCAGCCTCAGAAACGGCCTCGAGCATCTGCGCGATAACCCCGCGGAAGCCGCCGCCATGGGCGAGCGCGGACGCCTCGGAACCCTCGAACTCTATACCGCCCAGAAGATGGCCGAGGCGACCATCTCTCTCTACGAAAGTCTGCGTTAGAGCACCGGCTTGTAAGTCTTCATCAGCTTGGCGATCTCTTTCTCCTCGCCCGCCTTCAACCGAGGCAACGGCGGACGCACCACGCCGCCGACCTTGCCGAGGACATTCATCGCCTCTTTCATCACCGTGACTTCGTAGCCCTTGCGGCGCGCACGAATGTCATACAGCGGCAGCACGTACTTGTTCATCAGCTGTAGCAATCCGGCTTGGTCTTGCGCCGCGCCGAGTTCGTGCATGCGAATCGACAACTTCGGCGCAATCGTGGCGATGCTCGACGTATACGTCCGAATGCCGATCGAATAATATCCCGGCACGCAGTCGTCGCCGATGCCGCCGATCCAGTTCAACCGGTCGCCCACGCGTTGAATCGTGCGCTGGTAATCGCGTACCTTGCCCTGCCCGTCCTTGAACGCCGCCAAGTTGGGAATCTCCTCGGCAATGCGTTCCACCTGACTCGGCGTCAGGCTCACCCAATCGCGGCCGTAGAGCAGCAATCCCAACTTCGTCGCCTTGCCGATGCCTTTGTAGTAATCGAGCAGCCCCTCGAAGTCCGCCCCCGGATAGTACGGCGGGAACATCAAGACGCCGTCGGCGCCGTGTCTTTGCGCTTGCTTGGCCATCTCAACGGACAGGCCGCCGCCAAAGCCCGCGCCCGCGATCACCGGAATCTTGCCTCCTGAAATCTCGACCGTCGCCTTTACCAGCGCGACCTGTTCCTCAGGCGTAATCGAATACATCTCGCCGGTACCGCCCGCCGCAACCAGAGCGGCAAACGGGTAATCCATCATCTCCTCGACGTTCTTCTTGTAGCCGCGAAGATCCAGCGACAGATCCCGTGCCTTGAATGGAGTGACCGGGAAAGCGATAACCCCTTCGCGGAGGTCATGGCGTAGTTGTTTAATGCTTTTCATCTTGGGAATCCTAATCTCTGCTACCAGCGCGGCAACTTGCGTTCCCAGTTCGGATCGACATGCTTGCGCATCTCCGCCTGGTCATCGCGATTGCGGTAAGGCGTCTTCTCGTATCGTTCTTTGAGGCGGGCCAACTGGTCGTAGTCCAAATCGACCCCCAGCCCGCCCCTATTGGGGATGCGTATCTTGCCGCCTTCAATCTTGACCCGGCCTCCGGCGACAATCTCATCGCTCGACTGCCAGGGGTAATGCGTGTCGCAGGCGTACGTCAGATTCGGCGTCGCCGCCGCCACATGCGCCATGGCCATTAAGCTCACGCCCAGGTGCGAGTTCGAGTGCATCGACAGCGCGATGCCAAACGTCTGGCATAGTTTCCCCAGATGTTGCACCTGCCGCATGCCGCCCCAGAAATGGTGGTCGCACAACACAACCTGCACTGCGTCCTGCCGGATCGACTCAGGCATGTGCGCGAACGCCGTCACCGCCACGTTCGAGGCCAGCGGCGTATCGTTGCCTAATGCCAGCAAACCCTTGCGCACCGCGGCCATGCCGTCGATGCCCGCCGCCGGGTCTTCCAGGTAGCCGCCGTCCATCAACTCTTCCTTTAGCGCTTCGCCGACTCTAATCGATGTCTCCACCGTCCACGCCGAGTTCGGGTCGATGCGGCAGGGGCTATCGGGAAAGGCCTGCTTCAATTGCTTGATCGTCTCGATTTCGATATCGGGATCCAGCACCCCGCCCTTGAACTTGATGTCCGTGAAGCCGTATTCCTGCTTCATCGAGCGCACTTGTTCAACGATCGTCTCCGGCGACAAGCATTCGCCGTACTTGTCTTCCCTGGCGTCCGCGCCCTCGCCTCCGCCGCCGGCATGCTTGTAGAAAGGATACGCCGAGAACGGCACGGCATCGCGTACTCGCGTGCCGAGCAAGTCACAAACTGGCTTGCCCACGGCGCGGCCAATCAGGTCCAAGCACGCCGTCTCAATCGCCGAATACGTACGCGGCCCCGCATCCAACGGGTTCTCGCCCGGCGTCGTCATCGTGTGCGAACGTTCCAGGCCCGCCCCGTCGCCTTCCACCAAGTCAAGCAACGATCCTGTCAGCCGGTAAGCATCCTGGCCGATCACCCGCGAGCGGACGTCGTGCAGCGCCTTTGCCGGCTGCTCGCCGCCATACGTCTCGGCAATACCGACGATGCCGTCTTCGCTGACTAACTCTAGAACATTGCGCAGCGCATAGGGCGCATGCAAACCGTAGGAACTGCGCAGGGGCGGGTCGGCAATCGCAAGCGAATGCACCCGCATATCGACGATTTTCATGAACTTCCCATTCTACGAATTCACACCGGGGCCAATGGCGCCGGGGTCGCCGTTTTCCTCGACATGGCTTGCGTCCAAGCCAAGGCCGCCAAGATCAATGTGCCGCCGGCCCACGTCCGCGGCCCCAGGGTCTCGCCCAGCAGCAGCCAGCCCAAGAATGCCCCCACAAACGGCTGCGCATACAGCGTCGGCGCAACTTGGTTCACCGGCGTCCGGCCAATCGCCCAATACCAGGCGCTATAGGCAAACAACGACGGTAAAAGGGCAAGGTAAACTAGCGACATCCATGCCGGGCCGCCGTATTCGCTCGGGCTCGTTGCCGCCACGTCCGAACCGTACAAAGTGAGCGCCGCAATCAGGCCAAACGCTTTCATCGCGGCAATCGTCGGCAACGGCGAATACAACTTTCCCAGCCGTCCGCCCGATATCGTCACTGCGGCCTCGCACAGCAGCGATCCTAGAAACAGCAGGTTCCCCCATAGACGGTTGCTTGCCGCTTCATCGCCGCCGGCGCTTGGGGTCGACAGAACCCACACCCCCGCCAGTCCCAGAATCATCGCGCCTGCGATTCGCGGGTTGACCTTCTCGCGCAGGATCAGCCCGGCCAGAGCCACCGTCAGGATCGGCTCCAGCCCGATCAGCAGCGAAACATCCGCCGCCCGCGTCCAGCGCAGACTCTCCACCTGCAAAGTGGGCGTCAGCGTGAAGTTGACCACTCCCAGAAAAAAGACCAACGCCCAATCGCGCCTCGCCAGTTTGGGCAGCCCAACAAAGGGAATCAGAAAAAGATAGGCGAACGTCGCCAGGCCGTAGCGGAAAACCACAACCGCCCCTACGGGCATCGCCTCGCCGGCGACCTTCATCGCCACATAGGATCCCGCCCACATCGCCTGTGCCGGCAGCAGTAGGGCCCAGGTTCGCCAATTCACTTAGAGGCCTTGTTCGAACACCACGTCCACCGGGATAGCCGCCGCCTCAAGCCGATCGAGATCCGCCTGCAACTCGGCGCCGATCTTGCCCATCTCGTCCACGAACTGCGAAGCGCCCGCGTAGTCGCCGTCGCCTTGCAGCTTCAAGATTTTGGCCGATAACGCATTCACCGCCTCCTGCATCTTGTCGAACTCAACGCGGTAGGTCCCCGTGGCTTCGTCCCGGCTGAATGCGCCCATCTGTTCGAAGAAGTTGAAGCGCAGCGTATTCGCTACACCGTGCGCGCTCGACGCCCCAAAGCGCACGGACCGGAAGATCCCCGCCAAGAACGTCACGTAGTTATCCATCAGGTCGGCCTCTCCCATCTCGCCGCGCTCGTGCAACTTGGTCACCATGTAGAGGCCCAGAATGTCCGCCTTGCCTTCTTCGAGCGCCGATGCGTGCTCTTTCATCGCCTCGCGCACCGTGCCCTTGCCGTTGATCGTGTTCTTGATGCCCAACCCGTGCGCAACTTCATGGAACATCGTATTGGCGAAGAACGCATCGAAGTCCACATGCGAACGCTGGTCCTGGGCAATCAACACGTCGGCGATCGGCACGAGAATCTTCTCGAACTTCGCTTGCATGGCGTTCTTCAACTGCAACCGCCGCGCGCCGCTCTTGAGTTGCACTTCCTCGTCGTTGGGCAAGTTGATCGCGATAGTCTTGGCCCCAGCATTGCTGTGGCCCGCGTAGTAGATCGCGTCATAGGCGTTGAGGTCCGAGTCTCCGCCCGGCGATTCTTTCTTGTACTCGGCGGCAACTGGCAGCCCCTGCTGCAAGTCGTCCAACATCGAGACGTACTTTTCGAGGCGCGCGCTCCACTCTTTGTCCTTAATTAGGATGTAAGCCTCAAACGCCGCCTTGTATCCGTAGAGCTGATCTTCGTAAGTCTCAATCGGCCCGATCACGACGTCGATCGTATTCGTCTTCATCTCCATCCAGGCAAAATCGCTCGGCTGGTAATCGTCGCTTAACAACGCATCCGCACGCAGCTCCAGATATTTCTTTAGGCCTGGGTCTTCGGCTAACTCCGAGGCCTGCCGCAGCTTTTCCGATGCGACGGTCAGTCCATCGCGAAACGCCTCGCTATACGGGACCGCCGCCAGCCCCCCTTCGCCGCGACGAACCACCGTATACAGGCTCTTCAGCGCCTCGCCTCCGTCTGCCGCCGCGGCGACTGCCGCCTCGAACTCTTCCTTGGTCATGTCGTGCGGATAGAACTCCGCGCCCGCTGGCTTCGGCCCCACGCCCGGAATCAGGGGCGCGTTATCCGCCAACCGGTCCCACGGCCCATAGTTAATCTCCACCAATTGCTTCGCCGCCGGATCGGTGATCGAGGCCAGCAAAGCATCGTGGTCGCCATAGGACTGGCGCCAAAATAGGTCGTCCATCGCGTCTGCCGCCTCAACCAACAACGGCAACATCTGCCGCTCCTTCTCGGTCAGCACGCTCAAATCAGACGTCAACCGAAAGCTGACGTACTTGTCCAACTCGTTTTGATAATTCATGGAAGCGTTTTCTTCTTCCGGCGCAGCACCGCAGCCGGCGAAGATCATCGACAACGAAAGTGCGGCGGGAAGAGCGATGCGGTGCATGCTCTATTTTGGCGCCCCGGGTCGGCTTCGTGTTAAGGCAAAGGCAGCAACCCGGACAGTCGCAACTCGGACCATATGATCCACACTCCGAGTGCCACGGCGGACGTGAACACCACGCCAACAATCGCTGTAGCCGTGCGGACGCTGGAAAGCGGCGCCTTCCAGGCGAAGATCCCGACGACGAGGCTGGAAACAGCAACGGAGCCAAACAGGACAAGGTCGGCGACCACTATCTCTTCGGCCGTCGGGTGAAAGTACAACGCTCCAGTCATCGCGGTCACGACTACCATCCCAAAAAGAAAGCCCGCCGCGCTTAGAAACGACGTCAACAACAAACCCAGGGCAACTCGTTGCCACGGCTTCTTGCCTGCATCCATATATGAGCCAGCGCGCCTCACGCCGAATTGGGGGCCGTCATAGCCGACTGCATTGTAGGCTAAGGCCCCCAGGGGGCCAGAGATTGTTGGAATTGGTTCTGGGGGAGTGGCGGGCGAAAAACTAGAACGGGGCCTCTCCTGCGCCCGATGAGAAGAGACCCCGTTCCTTTTCTGGCTGAGAACAAGTCCCAACCAAATCTATAATGTCCTAGTAACGGCTGGAACGAGACCCCCCCGAGCGCCCGACTACGAAGGGGCCTCGCTCGCCGTCTGGCCGGGTCGCGAGACCCGGCCAAACCTCACTGCGAAGCTTTAGTTACCGTCAACTCTTAGTTACTCGCTAACTCTTTCAGCTTCGGCGTCGCCAGATAACCGGTGACTTGATTTCGTTCAATGTCGGTGACGACTACTTCATACGGTTGCGCCACGCCCATCACGTAGAACTCGACCGGTTGGTTCAAAAGGCGATCCTTGTGCGTAACCAAGCGGTCGTCCGCCATGATTTCCAACGTGTAGCGGTTCTTCTTGAAGTCGATGTCCTTCACGCGCATCTGTACCGCCTCCACCTTGGTACGCTCCTTAGATACCGGGAGCTGGAACTTTGTTACGTCCCGCTGGCCCTGCATCCTTAGCCGTTCGATAGCCGCCTCATGCGTTCCCACGCGCCCCGAGATGCCATCGACGTCCTTTTGCGTATTGGCTAACAAATCAGCCGTTTCGTTCAGGCTTTCGCGCGTCTGGTCCAGTTCGCCCTGGACGCCGGTCACCTTGATGTTCACGTCTTCAAGTCCCTTGCGATTCGTATCGGTCTCGCCGCGAACGTTGCCGATCTCGCTAAGGAACATGTCCTGCTGCTCTTGCTCTTTTTGGGCGATCAACTTCGACAGCTGCTCCGCGCTACGGCGCGTTTCCGCGCGAGCCCGATCTGCTGCTTCCGCCTTCGTCTTTTCCACGCTTTCTTGCAGCGCACTGATCTCGCGTTGGTGCGCGCCTGTTTGCTCCGACAACGTTGCTTCCAGATTGCTGACTTCTGCCGTCATGGCGTCCCGCTCGGTCTGTGTCGAGCTTTCGATGGCGCCAATTCTGTTCATCAGGTAAACGTTGGCTCCCACAAGGGCCACAATGGCGATCCCGCCTGCAACTTTCCAGCCCTTACCGCCGTTCCTGACTTCCGTATTCTGAGTCGTTTCTTGCATTGCTTTGACCTCCATTTGCTTCTCGGTCGCACCTCCCTCCATGCAAGGGGCATGCCAAACTCGGTAAAATCAGATAACTGATTTTTTTTCAACAGCTTGGAGAGTCCTCGCCATCTATGTCGAAACACCCGACGCAAGGAAAATTCTCAGCGTTGGCTGTAAGTATTACCGGCCCAATCGTGCCGATTACGGATTACAAACTAGCGTGCAATAGCTTCGAACTCACGAACGATGCCGGGCAGATTCGCTTCAGCCCGTCTGTCGGCGCCGAACCGCGCCGCGTTGTAGCACTCCAGCACCTGCCCGAAACTGCGAATCAGAGCTGGTTGGTCAAGCCGTACGGCAATTTCTTCGCCTGTCCAGTGGCTTTCCCGTTTGAGGCCTCGCTTCTCAAGAGCGGTAAGCGCACGTTCGAAAAAATAGCGTATATCGTCTTCGCTGCCGGCGCGTCGTTGCAAGCGACGCCTTCTCAACCAAGCGCTCCAAAACGGCCGCAGCAACACGGCGAAGAGCAATAGCGCCGCCGCCCCTCCAATCGCCCCAAAACCAGACAGCATCCCTCGCCAGTTAGACCAACCGGCAGCGGTGGAGTCGACGCCGTCAAACCAACCGGAGAAGAAATTAGTGATCCGCTCCCAGCCGATCGCCGCGTTCAACACAGCTTCCTGCGATCGCTCCTGCATCCCGACGGCGATCTCCGCCTGGCGGGTCACGTCATAATCCACGACCCACTCCATCCAGCTCGACTGCAACGCGTCCCAGTACATCCATAGCGCCGTCAGCCGGCCGCCCGGCGGGGCCGGTCTCTTCGGAGACGGATCGAACTCCAGCCAGCCGTATCCCGGAATGTAAGCGTCCACCCAAGCGTGGGCGTCGCTCGATCGCAGAATATGCATGTCCGTCAGCGGATTCTCCACGCCGCCCGCAAAGCCGCCCACCAACCGCGACGGGATGCCCAGTGTTCGCAGCATCACGCCCATCGACGACGCAAAGTACTCGCAGTGCCCTTCCTTCCTCTCAAACAAGAAATGCGCCAACGGATCGTCCGCGCGCTCGGCGGGCAACTCCAGCGAGTATCGGAAGTTGGTTTGAAAGTAGCGCTCGATGCGCCGTGCGCTCTCCAACCAATCCGGCGAACCCTCGGTAATCTCCGCGGCCAGCGCCGCGATCCGTGGATCCAGTCGCGGCAGTTGCAAGTAGGCCTCGCGGAATCGAGGCGAAAACAGCTCAATGACATCCGTCGGCTGCACCAGTTCTCGGTCTATCAACCAACTAGTCGCCTCATAGCGCAGCCCTCGCACCGGTCGGTCGGGCACCCGAAAAGTTCCTCCGCGCGTCATCAACAACACCGGGAACGATCCCGTGATGCGCTCCGGCTCTCCCGGCACGAAAATCACATCCGTCGGCAGCTCGTCCAGTGTGACGCGGTAGCGTATCAACCTGCCCTCGCCGTCTCTGCGCTGCACGCCGCGCATCGCATACCCGCCTTGCCGCGGACGCAGGGTGCGTACCGACTGCGCGGACTCCCCCTTCCAACGCACGCCGTCGAATTCCTGCATCGTGACGCCGCGCCAATGCAGCCCCGCCACGGAAGATCCGTCCAAAGACTCCACACGCATCACCGGACGAGGACTCGCCGCCAGCGAACCCGTTAGTCCGAGGTCTACCTGTTGCGAGAAGCCGACAGAGTAATCGCCCCGTGTCGAATACGCGCCCGAGCCGCGGGCCCGCGGCAACACGGCAAACAATAGAGCGCTCAGGGCCAAGATGCCCACGCCTATCAGCGCCCCAAATGCGGGCAAATAGCGAACTGCCTTCCGGCCGCCCCGCGTATCAATCGTTTTCGCCCCGCCCCGCGCCCCATGCAAGACCTCATACGTCGCATAGGCGGATGTCGCCGTCACCTGAAACAGCAGCAACAGGCCCAAGAACTCCAGGCCCGCCGTATACATCGAGGCCGACAGCAGGTGCAAGAATCCCAACAACCCGAGAAAGAAGTAATCGCGCATCACCCGCGCCATCAGCAGTTGCAGCGCAGTGAAAAGACACAACAGCCGGATCGTCGGAGCCACGAACTCGACCGACAAATAGAGAAAATCGACGGGATAAAACAGCAGGATCGCGAACGCGATGATCGTCCCATCCCGCCGCGACAGAACCGGCAGGCCCGGACGAAACGCCCGCACCACGCGATAGACCAACGCCAGAGCTAATAGGCCGCCCGAAACCCAATCTGCGCCGCCACCCAGCGCCACGCCGGCGAAGCCGGCGCCAATCATGAGCGCCAGCGAAAGCTCGAAGAAGCGCTCCAATCTGGCCGCCGCGGTCACGCCGTTATTCTAGCGAGCATTACAACCCCAACTGCTCCCGCAAATATCCCGGACGGTCGGTCGTCAACCCGGTGACACCCATCGCCAGCAGCTGTCTGGCCCGCTCGGGGTCGTTCACCGTCCAAACATAAAGATTCATGTCCTTGGCGCGCAGCTTGTCGACAAACGCCTTGGTAATGGGGCCTTCGCCGTCCAAATCGAGCCCGTCCAGACCGGCTTTCTCCGCTCTGCGAATCAGTCCCTCCATCGTCGGACTGCCCCATCGGGCCCGCTCGCGCCAACTGAAGCCGTAGATCCAATACGCCGGTACGTCGCGCATCATCCGCTTTGCCTGCTCCATCAGCGGCAAGGAGAACGAGATGAGCACTACTCGCTCGCGCTTGCCCGACGCCTCAATCGCCCGCTCCAAGTGCGGCAGCGCCGACTTCTCGCACTTCACTTCGATGAACAACCGACGCCCTTCCGGCACAAGTTCCAACACTTCTTCCAGCGTGGGAATTACCGTGCCCGCCCACTTCTCTCCCTTCCACGAACCGACGTCCAACTCCCGCAGCTGAGCCAATGTCGATTTCGCCACATAAAGCTTCACCCCCGCAACGCGCTTGGTATCGGCGTCGTGGATCGCCACGATGCGCCCGTCCGCCGTCGCAAATACGTCCACCTCCACTGCGTCCGCCCCTTGCTCAAACCCCAGCTTGACCGAAGCGAGCGTGTTTTCCGGCGCATCATGCGACGCCCCCCGGTGACCGACAATCTCCGCCATTCCGCACCCAGCTTAGCGAACAGCGACCGAACGGCTGGTAGAATACGGCTAGTAGGAGACTTTCATGGCTTATCCCGAATACTTCATCGCTCCGATGCGGCAGGAACTGACCCAACATGGCGTCATCGAAGCTCGTGAGGCGGCCGATGTGGACCGTATCCTCTCCGAACAGAGCGGTACAGTCATGTTTGTCGTGAACTCCGTCTGCGGCTGCGCCGCGGGCAAGGCGCGCCCCGGCATCGTCAATTCGCTAAAGAACGCCGTTAAGCCCGACGTCGTGGCCACCGTGTTCGCCGGCGGCGATCTCGAAGCCACCGCTCGGCTGCGCGAGTTGCTTTCCAGCTATCCGCCGTCGTCGCCTTCCGTGGCCATCTTCCAAGGCGGCAAGCCCGTCTACTACATGCCTCGCTTCGAGATCGAAGGCAGCGATGCCCTCACCATTTCGCAGAAGCTCAAGTCCGCCTACGAACAGCACTGCGCGCCAACGGCGCAGTAAGAAAATCCCGCATGAAGGAGTTGACGCGATCTGAAGTCGCCGGTCAGCTCCGTTCTCTCGGCGTTCGCGCCGGCGGCGTACTCCTGGTACACACATCGTTTCGGGCTGTCCGCCCAATCGAAAATGGTCCTGCAGGTTTGATCGAGGCTCTGCAAGAGTCGTTAGGCGACCGTGGAACGCTCGTCATGCCGTCGTGGACCGGCAATGATGACGCGCCCTTCGATCCGCGACAAACGCCGGCTGCCGCCGATCTCGGCATCGTCGCGGATACCTTCTGGCGATTGCCCGGCGCTCTCCGCAGCGATCATCCCCAAGCGTTTGCTGCCGCCGGCCCTCTCGCCAGGCAGATCACCCGCGATCCGCTTCCCTTGCCGCCTCATATTCCCGCCAGTCCCGTCGGCCGCGTACACGAACTCGACGGCCAGGTGCTGCTGCTCGGCGTGGGACATCAAGCCAACACAACCATTCACCTAGCCGAGCTCATCGCTGGCGTCCCCTATCGCCTCGCGAAATACTGCACAGCCTTCGAAAACGGTCGTCCTTTCCGCATTCAGTACGAGGAAAACGATCACTGCTGCCAACGTTTCGAGCTGGTCGACGAATGGCTCGA